>JAITAI010000293.1 GCA_031284195.1 Treponema sp. | reverse complement strand
GGGGGGTAAAAACACAAACTTACCATACCCAGCGCTGCTGTCTTCCATAGGTTCCACCTCCCTTGTATACCTTCCCTGGTGTATGCTATTGTATACACCCAGGGCTCTTTCAACGGCTTGCCGTAAAAATTATATTAATACTAAAGTAACCTCATACCTAAAAAAAGTCAATGATAAAATCATAAAAAGTGAAAAAATACCGCCACCCCGCCTTGATCCCTCAAGCGCCTGGAATACCCCGGGCCGGCAAAGGGCTTCCTTAAAAATACTGCCGGATACCGGGATAAGGCCCGTTCCCTGAAAAGGATTGTTCCGGGGATCCTTCCGGGAGGGTCCGCCACCGGTATCCGGCAAAACCCTCCCAGGCTTTGAACATGAACCCCCTTCCGGTTCCGCTTCTCCCCAAGAGAAAAACTCAAAAATCTGGATCCCTACTTTGGCCCCAAGGTCAGGGGTTTTACCGGATACAGCCGGAATTCCAGGCCGAAATCCCCGCTATGCCGGAACCGTACCCCGGTCCGCACCTGGTATGGGAGGTACAGTCTGGCATTAAACAGGTTAAACGGTAACAAAGAGACCGGTATCCCTGCCCGAAGGCCCTGTAAGAACCGCTTGCCGTCGCTTATGAAGAACAGATCCCCCTAGGGCCCGATAAATTATACCCCTTGCCGCTGAAAAACCCAGGAGCCCCCTCCCATGTCCTGTACATAAAAGCGCTGAGACCAGCGGAAAACCAATACTATTTACCCTTTGCCGCTCCAGAGAGGACGTTAAGCTCTTGGAAGTCTGAGCGGGGTATGGGGATCCTCTGAATGTATCCCTCTCGACAATAGGGATAGGCCCCATAGTGCAGATAGGGGTTATTATCGAGCCATATCCGTCCGAATAGGTCAAACAAGAAGGCTGCAAAAGAACTTCCCTTTTTCTGAGGAACTAGACTCCTCAGAAAAAGGGGTTGGGTCTTCGGCCTGGTCCTTTTCGGTCTTTTCAATATGGTCTTTAAAGGCATCCAAATCTGTCTGAAGGGGATAACGCGGAAAAAACCCCAGGATCAGCACGCAGAAGAGTCCTATCCCTGGTCTATACACTCGTACTTTACCCATACCCATAAACTCAGTATACTTTCCTTATCCCTTGTTTGTTTGCTTGTTTGTTTCAATCCACACGCTCACCTGAAGCGCGACAGCGCCCTTACAGGAGGGTTTAATACCTCTCCCTTGGGGCGTAAAACTGGGGGTGCAGGGGATTTGTTCCCCTGCATAGGATACAATTTCAAGGAGCGCCTCTGCGGCGGGGATTTTTTATTGATATGAAGCCAGTTACCATAAACCGCCTCCGGATCTTCGGGGTCGTCATCAGTATCCTCAGCGGCCTGTTCTTGTTAGGAGCCGGGGATACCACGGTGTATGTTACCAATTCAGGAAGCAAGTATCACCGGGAGACCTGTACCTCTCTCAGCCGTTCAAAGATTGCGGTATCCCTGGAAGACGCCCTCAAATCCGGCTACGAGGCCTGTGGGGTTTGTAAGCCCCCGGTACCCTCCCAACCCTCCCAGGGCAGGGTCTTGCCTACGGAAACAAACCCTCCTCAGAAAAGCCTCTATCGGCTCAATAAGACCACCTTCACCAAGAGCAGCCAGGGGGACATAGCCCAGATGGTTCCTGGGGAAGTGGTGGGTCATGTGGACGGCGATACCCTACGGGTGCGGATATCCAACCCTCCTCCTGAGCTAAAAGCCGTAGAGACCATCCGTATGCTGGGAGTGGATACCCCGGAAACGGTCCATCCTCATAAACCGGTGGAGCGTTTCGGCAAGGAGGCCAGCGACTTTACCAAGGCACGGCTTCTGGGCAAGCAGGTCTATCTCGCCTTTGATTGGGAACTGCGGGACCGTTATGGCCGGCTGCTCGCTTACATCTATACCCCGGAAGGCCGCTGCTTTAACGCCACCTTGATTCAAGAGGGGTACGGTTATGCCTATGTCTCCTATACCTTCCACTTTATGGAAGAATTCAAAGACCTGGAACAGGCTGCCCGAAAAGGTAAACGGGGCTTGTGGGGCGCTCCTTAAGCTCACGAGCGCTTTCCGGTTTCTTTATCCCCGTATAGTCCTCGCCCGGATAATCCCTTTTACCGCAAGGATCTGTTCCAGGGTAACCAGGGGTATCTGTTGTTCCGTATCAATGATGTTATAGGCATATTCCCCTTGGTGATGGTTAATCAGGTCCATAATGTTGATCCCCTCTTTCGCAAGGATGGTGGTAATTTGACCGACCATGTTGGGAATATTCCGGTTTGCCACGAGCAGCCGATGGGGAGCGCGCTGTTCCAAGGAGCACCGGGGAAAATTGACCGAATTCTTGATGGTTCCGGTTTCTAGGAAGTCCATGAGCTGTCGTACTGCCATCACCGCGCAATTATCCTCTGCTTCTGGCGTGGAAGCGCCTAGATGGGGGATACAGATAGCCTGGGGACAGGCGAGGAGTTCCGCAGAGGGGAAGTCAGTTACATAGATGGCTATTTTTTTGGCCTGTAAGGCTGCGATGATGTCGCCTTCATTGACGAGTCCTCCTCGGGCCAAGTTGATGAGCCGGGCTCCCTGCTTGATATACCGGAATTTTTCCGCGTTAAAAAGTCCCCGGGTCGTATCTGTCAAGGGGAGGTGTAGGCT
Organism: Treponema sp.; assembly: GCA_031284195.1. Taxonomy (GTDB): domain Bacteria; phylum Spirochaetota; class Spirochaetia; order Treponematales; family Breznakiellaceae; genus JAIRLU01. The sequence goes on along the minus strand of JAITAI010000293.1, from coordinate 5,199 downwards.
CAGGTAATCGGCTTTGGCTAGGAGTCCTTCCAGGGTATCTGCCCTGCTTACCTGCCGGGAGAGGTTCCAGGCAGCGTCCACTGATATGTAAGGATCGTAGCCTATCACCTCCATACCCAGGGCCAGGGCATCGTTGGCGGTCATCACCCCAATGGCCCCAAGACCTATTACTCCCAGAACCTTACCCCGGATTTCCGGTCCTTCAAACTGAGCCTTTCCCTGTTCAACCAGATCCGGTACTGCATCGGCCTTATCCGCCAAGGTTGCAGCCCAGGCAGTTCCCTGGAGGATATTCCGAGAGGCAAGGAAAAGCGCGGCTAGGGTCAGTTCTTTTACTGCATTGGCGTTTCCCCCAGGGGTCGTAAAAACCACGACCCCCCGGTTACTGCACGCCTCAATCGGAATATTGTTATACCCTGCACCGGCTCTGGCTATGGCCTTAACCGTATCCGGTATCTTCACCTCATGCAAATCTGCGCTCCGCACCAGGATAGCGTCAGGACGGGAAAGTTCACCAGCCACTTCATACCGGTCTCGGGGAAAGCGTTCAAGCCCTCGAGGAGAAAGCTTATTCATGGTTTGTATGCGAAACACCGGTTCTCCCTTTTTCCCTTTCTTCAAAGCGTTCCATAAACCGGATAAGTTCTTGTACCCCTTCTATGGGCATGGCATTGTACAGGCTTGCCCGCATACCCCCCACCAAACGATGTCCCGCGAGATTCACCAGCCCCTGAGCAGCGGCTTCCTGGACAAACCGGCTCTCCAGGTTCGCCCGTTCCCCTGTATCCCCTACTGTGGCCACAAAGGGAATGTTCATGAGGCTGCGGAAGGCCGGCTCCACTGGGGAACGGAACAGCCGGGAATGGTCAAGATACCCATAGAACAAGGCCGCCTTGTTCCGGTTCAGTTCAGCTATAGCAGGAACCCCTCCCAAACCTTTGAGCCATTCCAGAACCAATCCCATGATGTAGATCCCATAACAGGGGGGGGTGTTGTACAGGGAAGCTTCTTGGGCGTGTATATCGTACCGGAGCATGACCGGAGTCCAGGATGGGGCCTTACCGATCAGGTCTTCCCGGATGATCACCACCGTGGTTCCTGCAGGTCCCAGGTTCTTCTGGGCCCCTGCGTAGAGGAGCCCGAACCGGGACACCTCCAGCGGTTCTGAAAGGATACTGCTGGAAATATCCGCCACCAAGGGGACCGCACCGGTTTGGGGCAACTCCGTCCACCGGGTGCCTACGATGGTATTGTTCAGGGTGAGGTGATAATAAGCAGCTCCCGGATGTGGAGCAGGGGGCCTGGGGATATAGGTATAGGCCCGGTCTTGAGAGGATGCCTCCAGGACCAGATCCACGTATTTGGCCCCTTCTTCTGCGGCCTTTTTCGCCCAAATACCGGTTTCCACATAGGCGGCCTTTTTTTTCGGGGCTCCTGGTTCTGTCCCTGCCAGGTTGAGGGGGATCATGGAAAACTGAAGAGAAGCCCCTCCCTGCAGAAAGAGGACCCGGTAGTTTTTAGGTATTCCCATGAGGGAACGGAGTAAGGCTTCAGTTTTTTCGATGATAGGCTTAAAATCGCCGGACCGATGGCTCATCTCCATAACCGATTGACCTGAGCCATGGGCATCGGTCATTTCCGTGGCTGCCTGTTTCAGTACCGGGAGGGGTAACATCGAAGGCCCGGCGGAAAAGTTGTATACCCGTTTCATAGTTTCTCCTGTTTTTTCTCTTTTCAGTTTTTCCCGTGAAATATTTCACAACATCCTAAAATGAAAGAAATCCCCTGTCAAGGGACTTCTCCTCTGCCTCAGGATAAAGGGCATTTAAAATTATATTTCCTTATATAATAAGAATTTACCCATATACCTGCCTAGTATCTGTGGAAACCTATTTCATTATTTTACAAGGAATTAAAAAAGTAAATGACTTACGATTTCCCCGTTTCAGCCGGGATTGGGCAAAAAGGTTCCGGCCTGCAGAAGCTGGGGTTGCACGTTCCCGGCAAGCGGCAATAACCGCCTGAAGCTGAACCCGGTCGAATGTATCACCGGTAGCAAGTATTTTTTTACACAATTATCCCTTGACGTATATCATCAAGATTAACTAGCCTCACGGCTTCACTTCCTGCTTCAACCCTTTACCAGGACTTATGTGGCTCCATAGACCTCACTTTCCGGCTTGCTACCGGTATCGTTGATTAGCCGGATTGTCAAAAACTAAGACCCCAAAACAATCAGGTATACGCAAGGGGATAATTGCGATTAGCTATAGTTACTATACGAATATAGAATCCTGGAGCCCTTATGATTCATTTTCGCCAATACCGCGATTTTGCAGTTCCAGGAGTTGATCGATTTGTTTGAGCACGTAGTCCTGAAATTCGGGATTCAGTTCTTTGAAAAGGGTGGTAACCCGTTCCAGGTTATGTTCTGTGGCGGTATTAAACATCCGACCCTCCCCTGTTTGCAGCCATCCTTTGTTTACCCCAAAAATAGAGCTTATCAGTTGAATAAGCCGCTCGTTTACCCGGCGGTTCCCCAATTCTATTTCTGCCAAGTACCCGTTGGATATATAAACCGCTTTGGCAAATTTTATTTGGGGCAGTTTCAAAAAATGCCGTACAGCTTTGATACGTTCATTAACGGACATACAATCTCCAGTAATATGAAGGATACCATAAAGAAACTCACTATGCCAGTAGTTTTTTACCAAAATCAAGAAGGATTTACTAGGTTAGGGGACGCTCCGTCCTTTAGACATAAACATCTGAGGCTGTTTCAAAATGTGACATTTTAAAACCAGTTCATTTATAAAAAAGACCGGATTTTGTTCTTGGGGAGATCGATCATTGCGCTTACTATGTCATAGTTTGTATGCCAATACAGAAAAACCGCCAAGTCTAGAAAATTAAGGTTTTTTTCAAGAGTTCACCGTATTGAAAAAGATGCAACTATAAACAACGGGAATGATGGGAACAGGACAACGTCATTTACTTTTTTACTTCCTTATAAAATAAAAAAATAGCCACGGATCTAATGCAGGTCAATGGGTAAATCCTTATATATAAAGAAATCTAATTTTAAATGACCGTTCCCTGGGGCATGAATGATACTTATTGACAACACTCTCATAATATATTACTATAACTCTCAAAAAGAGTGTTATAAAAAAGGGATGTACGATGGCTAATAAAAAACGAGATCAATCACCGGTTGATCAACTACGACTTAAATTTCTTCAATTATCTGATGAAAATAAGCAAAGGGTACAAGGGTTGATGCTAGGGCTTGAGCATGCCCAAAAGGTTACGCCCCCTCTATCTGAAGGTAATATCCCGGTTAAGCATGAGGAACATATCCCGTGAAACCCCTGTTGCAAGTCTGCTTATATTCCGATGTAGTATTCTTGTGGATATGAATGGAGGACCCTAGCGGTCTATTCGCTTTGGTAAGGGACCGATGCGGTTTGATAGCATCTTTGGGGTTGCCAAGGATACATTTCTTCAGTCTACCACTTCCTTCCACGAATGATCCTTTTCAAAATATACATAGGCGCCGGCCTTTTTTCCTTTATGCTCGTTGTAATAGCTGCGGAAAGAGGCGCCATAGCGACCGAGGGAGCTGTCACTGCCAATGGTAACATTGCGGCCTATGGTGATACGGGTAATGGCGTTATGGCTGAAAGCTCCAGGACTTATGGTAGTAATGCTTGGGGGAATATCCAGCTCAGTTATATAGTTGCTGTCAAAGGCATAGTCTCCGATGCTGGTGAGCATACGGCCCAGGGTGATGCTTTGCAGGTTGTTACTCTGGAAGGCGATGGAGCCGATGTGGGTAACCGTGTCGGGAATCCTAATTTGAGCAAGCCAGTTCTGGGAAAAGGCGTTGTTTCCTATGGAGATCAGCCCTTCAGGAAGGTATACCTCCCCTACATATAAGTTCCTAAAGGCATCATCCCCAATACGGATAACCGGTTTTCCCTTGATTTCTGATGGAACCCGTATCGTATCTATCCAGGGTATGACATTGATAGCCCCGGTAATAGTCAGGCCGTCCTTCTCAGGAATATAAAGAAAAGAAAAGCCTTGGTCACTCCACTGGGCATAGAAGGTGATAGTATCCTGCTCAATGGTAATCCGGTCCCCTTCTTGATAGAGCTTGGTGTCCCCGCTTATCCGCCAACCCTGAAATTCACCCCCTTGTTTTTTAAGGGTACCAGGACCAAGAATGACCGCAGTCTCTCCTGAGAAATAGGTACGGGGATCATCCGGGGGATACCCTTCATCGTTCTGATTGCCGTCATAATAAATGGAATAACCGAATTCGGAGCAGCCGATGAACACCAGCCCGAGGAGCAGCGTCAAGGTGAGATACATTATTGTACGTACCATATAAAACTTCCCCTTTCAGTATAAAAAGGTTTTCCTTCTGTATCAAGAAACCCTATCGTACCTTTGCCCCAGAACCGCTTCCCGGGGCTCCAACAGATAACCTATCAGGTATGAAGCCCCCTCCACGCCCTTGCCGGGTACCACTGCTTTACTTTATTGAGTATAGAAGCCTTATGAAAAAAGGGGCAAGACCCTATCGGATATAGTTGTAACCTGGCACGAAAAACAAGAATTTTTTGCTAAAAAATAAAAAAATCACCACTATGAGCGGGGAATAAAAGGTCCATGAAACGTTGGATGCAGTATCTTACCGCATCCGGCGTTGTCTTATTCTGCCGACTGTGAGTCGATGGCTTTGATCCTATTACTGTCGATGGGATACGGCGGTGAGTACTTCGATTTTATTGCTGATCCCATACCGGTTGGTCATGGGGTTGACCATTTTGAATTCGGCCGTATGCCACCGGTTACATTTGGCATACTCTGCCGAGGGCTTGTTCCGGTAGGAACTCCGCAGGAACTTCCCCTTGCTGTACTAAGGTCTCAAGGAGTATAGCAAAGTCCTCTTGGATAGAGCCGTTATAAAGCCCTTGGCCGGCGCCAACATACGGCGGGTCTAGGTAAAAAAAGGCTTCTGTTATGTCTGGGCTTTTGATGATTCATGAGGCATCGCTATCTCAATCTGGATTCATGGTAACCGTGCAGCATATTCCGAGGTAAAGTCCAGCCCCTTAGGGGCTAGTTTTTGGCGGTTGCATCCGTGGGGATTATACCCAACAGTACCGTTTTCCACCTGAATAACGGCTT
>JAITAI010000271.1 GCA_031284195.1 Treponema sp. | reverse complement strand
GGCTCAACCGTGCATACTTTTGATTGCAGGTAATTATGATAGGCCCTTCGTAGGGTTAAACGCCGGATCAACCCCTTCAGAGCTTTTCCAACCCTTCCTTTACGTTCATTGATATAGGTCTTGTATCCTTACCTCAAGCGCCACCTTCTTCCCCGAAGCGTACTGCCACCCCCACAGGGCAGTATGAGTATACCTTCGGCTTGGTACTTTTTTAAGCGCCCTTTTGTTACCGCATGGGTATAGCATGTACAGTCCCAGCCGTTAGGCGGGAAGCAGCTGTCCTGCCAGGGGTCATCTTTGGGGGGCATAAGCCCGTCATAGTTGAGGTGCTCCGCGCGATGCCTATACGGGGGTATAAGATACAGAACACAGATTTCTAAACCGCTAGCTCCCATGAAAACGTTCCCCTTAATTGAGACTGGTTCAAAATGTCAGATTTTGAGCCGGTTTTCAGTGTCTAAAGGAGGCTATAGAAATTTATACATGAAAGCCACATAGCCTCATTGGATTTTCCAGTTAGAATATGAAAATTGCTTAAGTAACCCTCGATGAGCAAGAAAAGGGGTAGGTTTTTTATCCCCAGTCCTCTCTCTAGGTCAATATGGCGCTTAGTCTATCTTAAAAAGTAAAATAATGTGTTTTTGCAAGCCTTGGAGATGCTATTGCTTTTTTTCCATTTTTCTTTATATATAAGGGTAAGGAAAGAATGATGAGTGGTTTGATCCATCTGTATATAGGTAACGGGAAAGGCAAAACCACCGCAGCGGTGGGTTTATCGGTCAGGGCTGTGGGAAGGGATAAGCAGGTCCTCTTTGCCCAGTTTTTAAAGAGCAGCTTTACGGGGGAACTCCGCTCTCTGGAAAGGCTCGGCGTCCGGGTAATCCGTTCCACCCTAGCCTTGGGCTTCACCCATCAGATGAATGAGGAGACCAAGGCCCGATGCAGAGCCGAACAAGGGCAGATCCTCGGCAGGATCCAGGAGGCCCTATACGGTGAAACAAGGGGGGCTGGAACTGAAGAGCCGGATCTGGTGGTCCTGGATGAAGTGCTGGATGCGGTTAATACCGGGATGCTTGATGAAGGGGACTTACGGTCCCTGGTGGAAACCAAACCTTCGGCGCTGGAACTAGTCCTCACCGGACGGAACCCTCCGGCATGGCTCCTGGATGCTGCGGATTACGTTTCGGAAATCAAGAAGGTTAAACATCCCTACGACCGGGGTATACCTGCTCGCATAGGCGTCGAACACTAAAAGGATATAGGCTGTGCGGGGGTTCCTTACCAGCCCTGCTAAGATGCCGGTGGATAGACGTAAAGGCCAGCCCTTCTGTGCTTTCTTATAGAGGAGATTCCCTTTTCCCAAGGTACCCCTCATAATTCCCTGTATCCCACCCGCTGCAAGGTGTTCTTTTCGATGATACGGACCGGTTTTTCCTCAAAAGCTCCACTGAGGTGGCGCTTTTCTCCCGCAACCTCCCAGGCCGTAATACCGAGAGGAAAACCTAGAGCTTGGGCCGTAGTCCCTACTGATTCAGGTCATAAGCTCTTATTCTTCATCCTGCAGTTCATCTTCCGATTTAGAAGGGGCTTTTTTGTTTTCTTTCTTAGGTTTGGGCTTTGCTTTAGAAGCCTCCACCTTGACTTTACGGCGGAATCGGACTACATAGGAAACAAGAGAAAAATATACTATCAAACCCAGGGTTACCCCAATTACTTGCCAAGAGGTAATGGTCTGGAACAGAAGGTTTTTAAGTTCATTAGAAATCATGACTATACTAAAATAGTACTTACATACAAAAATAATTGCAACCGTAGGCTAGGCGTACACCTATCAATGCTAGGGAACACGGGAATGGTCTGGTCGGACTGAAAGGCCCTGAAGCAGCCCCTAGGGCTAAGGGTTGGTTCCCGGACTTTCAAGACACCAGCCTGACTTGGGGTTCATCTCCCGGAAGTTTGTTCCCCCTCCTTGAAGAAGGGGTCGAATTTACATGACAAATCGCTATGGAATATATATAATACGGTATGTTTACCATAATTTCCTGTGCCGCAGGGTGCGGACGTACTGCCATTACGGGATCCCAGATTTGCGCGGTTCATGCGGCGAATTCGGAAACCGAAGCCTCTCGAATTGTGGACCATATTCAAAAGCACAAAACCGTTACCGATCTTAATGCGCCAGGTTTACACTTTAAGAACGCCAACTTCTCAGGACACCGGTTTTATGGATGCAATTTCAAGGGCTCCTCCTTTTCCAGTTGTCTTTTTACCAAGACTTTGATGCGGATGGTCTTTTTTGATTTTTCCGACTTTTTTGACTGTGATTTTACGAAAAGCGACCTTCAATTTTTATCTTTTGCAGGGTCAAGAATACATAATTGTACTTTTGAAGGCTCAGAACTGGTACATATTAATTACGGCGGCACTCACACAGCCCACTGTATCTTCAATAACTCCAATCTCTATAACAGCCGGTTTATCAATGCAAATATAGAATATTCCGATTTTATTAACTGTAATACCAAGCGGGTCAATTTCATTAAGGCCCGGCAAGAAGGGCTTACCTTTAAGTCATCCAATATTGCGGAGGCGATATTTGAACCAGAAACCTACTAAGCAGAGTATACTCTGACCCTATATGCTAAGGATAGGCGTATGAAGTTATTTTTTCATTATTGTCCCGTGAGTTTTAGTAACTGTTATGTGTTAGGCACCGACTTTCCCGCTGATGGGACGCTCTATAAGAGGGAAGCGGTCCTCATTGATCCTGGTTATATGGATGAAGCCATAGTCAATTTCATCGAAAATAGGGAGTATTATTTGCGGGCAGTGCTTATTACCCATGATCATAGAAATCATGTGCGAGGCTTACAGACCCTCATGCGGATATACGATGCGGATATTTATGCGGTAAACCAGATCGTTTTAGATTATAAGACCATCCTGATCCGGGACCGGGATATATGCCAGATCGGGCCTTTCCGTTTTGAGGTCATCTCAGTACCTGGTCATTCCTCGGATTCTGCGGTTTTTAAGATTGATAACCTGCTTTTCACCGGAGATGCCCTGAGCGCAGGGCTCGTAGGCCGAACCGCCAGTAGTTACGGCACTACAATCCAGATGACGGCCCTGCAGAGCAAGATCTTCTCCTTGCCTGGGGATTTTACGGTATTACCTGGTCATGGCCCCCCTTCTTCTCTGGAAGCTGAACGGCGTTTTAACGCGGGGGTTCAGTTTTATGAACAGAGCAAAAGTAAACGCCGGGTATTTACGATCGAGTAAGTTCAGATGGTAGGTCTATGGGGGATTGGTCTGAAAGATGAAAAAGTCCGCAAATTACGCAAAAGGGGCGTTTATTTGCGGGCCCTATCTATAGTAGGTTATGAAAGTCCGCTATCTTGATCAACGTTTCTCCTCCAGCCTGGTGGATCTGCTCCTTCACCGTGCCTTGGGCAGCTTGGATGATAGTGAAGGAAATATTATTTTCATCTATCTTCCTAAACGCTTGTATTGCGTCAAACCGGAGATGCGCTCGAACTGAAGGTTCACGCCATGCCTAGGGCAGGTCCTGGCAAGGCGTGGGCTATGCCTTTGGGATTAGGTGCCCGGGAACTAAATCAGCTCAACGCCCCATAGGTGGTTTTAAGCTTTTTCTCTTGAGCAAAGCGCTGGAGGGCCAGTTCAATAAGCCTATCAATCAACGCCGTATAGGAAATGCCGCTTGCCTCCCATAATTTCGGATACATGCTGATTTTAGTAAACCCCGGCATGGTATTGATCTCATTGACCAGAATGTTCCCGTCGGGTTTAAGAAAGAAATCAACCCGGGCAAGCCCTTCCCCAGCCAGGGTCTTAAAGGTTTTCACGGCCAAAGCCTGTATCGCCTTCACGGTTTGCTCAGGGAGCGAGGCGGGAATTTCCAGAACTGCCCCCTGTTCATCAATATATTTGGCGTCATACGAATAAAACTCATGGGAAGAAATAACCTCCCCCGGAACCGACGCCAAAGGCTCCTCATTGCCCAGGACCGAACATTCCAGTTCCCGGCCTTGAATATATTCCTCAATAATAATCTTGCGGTCATAGATGAAGGCTTCTTCGATACTGCGTTTAAATTCTGTTTCATCATGGATCTTACTCACCCCCACGGAAGACCCCATATTGGCGGGTTTAACAAATAAGGGCAGTCCCAGGGCATCCCGAAGCTCGGCAAAATCCGGCGTCCCCTCATGGGCTATGAGGACCCTGAATTTACCGATGGGGATCCCCGCTTCTCGAAGGAGGCGTTTCATCACATCCTTATCCATCCCGATTGCAGAACCCAGTACCCCCGCGCCTACAAAGGGGATATCTGCCAGCTTCAAAAGCCCCTGGACCGTCCCATCCTCGCCAAAAGGACCATGCAAAATGGGAAAAATCACATCAATGAACTGCTCCTGTTTCCAGGTGCTTGCATTGGAAATGACCCCGCGGCTTTGGGGGATCATGGCCACCGAATCGCCGGAGGGGTTAAGCTTAATCCGTTGGGGATCCTCCGAGTGAAGGAGAAACTTCGATGCATCGTTCAGCAGCCACTTGCCGGATTTGTCGATACCGATGAGGATGGGAGTGTATTTCTCCCGATCAAGAGCATCAAAAACATTTTTCGCCGACTGGAGGGATACCTCGTGTTCCGCGGATTTTCCCCCGAATAAGATACCTACCGTGATTTTTTTGTCCATGGTTTCCTCGTTTTTCCTTTCCTTTCTATTGCGGCGCTGTTAGTTTTAACCGCGCACGGGGGTTTCAGATGAGCCCATTCTGAATCTGGCTCAAGCCTCTATAAATTATATACATTACCTTGTTTGAAGTAAGTAGGAGGATACAAACAAGCGGCTCCTACCTGTTTGTTTGAAAGGTTATACTTGCCCTTTGCTTCTCCTGTAGGGTATAGTAATAGCATGGTTTCTTTATCAACCCGTCGAAGGGTGGCGCAGCTTATTTTTATTATAGGCCTTTTACTCATGTTCTTGGGAAGCGCTTTTCTCATGGGAAACCTGGCAGGGACTTCGAGGATATCTGTTTTGGTAGCCTTCTTTTTTGTTATCCTGGGCTCAGGCTGTGCGGTTTTAGCGATAAAACTCAATAAACGTTCCCTGTATCTTTTTTTTGCCACTTTTTTTATGTTAGTAGGTTTTTTTCTGTTCCTCTCTGCCCTGAAGATCATCCCCGTGGCATTCTCAGAAGCCTGGCCCCTCATATCGGTTTTTTCAGGACTCGCCCTCTTTCCTGCAGGGTGGCATCGATACGGGGGGCTCCGAAGCTGGTATGTGGTTCCTTCCATTGCATTTGTCATCTTAGGGTCTTTGTTGCTTGTTTTTTCCTTTAATATAGTCCCCTTCTCCTTTTCCCACTTCATACTGCGTTGGTGGCCTCTCTTGGTGGTGCTCACCGGCCTCATGTTGGTCCTCATTTCCCTAGGTACTAAAAATTAATGAGGGTATTTGATCGGATGTTAGAAGGGTTTCTTTTTTTTTCCGTATAATCATGTCTATACATCGGGATATTTGTTTTGTGTGGGGTGGGGTCCTCTTAGGGGTATGGCTGGGTATTTCCTGCAGTACCAAACCTCCAGTCCAGGAAACGCCTATCAGTGCGAATACCCCTTTGGCGGTTAATCCCGAAGTTCCGGTACGGCCAACTGATAAGGGTATGGGGGATGAGATCCGGTCTTTAACCGAGGAGGGAACCCCTTCGTCCCTCTTGAAGGCGCTGGACTTGATCCGCCTCAGGGAACTGTGGGGTACGGAATTTGGCCGGGTAATGAACGCGGTAATCCTGAGCTTGATCCAAAACCTATACCCTCATCTATCGCTCCAAGCTCCTACGCTGTCCCAATCCCAGACTCCTAACTACATCCGGATCCTCAGGAATGCAAGAGAGAAGGTTTATACTCCTCCGCGGCAAAACACCCAAGACTATCTTGAACTGGTCCTGCCTTTTTTAGCCTTGATTTCAGATCTTTCCCTATACCCGCCGGAACAGCTTTTGGAGGTCCTCAAGGATTTAAGGCAGGGGGAAGCATTAAATCCCCATTCGGTACTGGCTCCGTATTTCATAGGACTTATCCATGAACGCTTAAATCATCCTAATCAGGCAATCAGCGCGTATAAACGGGTCTATGAGCTGTCTTCAGAATGTTACCCCGCGGCATTGGGTCAGGTACGGGTTCTGGATAAAACAGGGCGAAAACAGGAAGCCCTGAATTTGCTGCAGGCGCTGCTGATTCAGTTCCCGGATAATAGAGCGATCAAACAGCAGCTCGCCCGGACCTATTATGCTAACCGGGACTGGTCCCGCGCAGAATCGGCCATTGCGGAGATTCTGCAGCAGGATAGCCAGAACCCGGAATGGCTCCTCCTGTATGCTCATACCCTGGTAGAAGAGGGGCAATTTTTTAAAGCCCTGGTTCCCATGGACCGCTACGGGGCTATCCAGGGGAATAACCGGCTGTATCTGTTTCTCCGGGCCAGGATTCAGTACGAAGGCTATCACAACCGGGATGCAGCCCTCACCTACCTGCGGGCTATCCTCAAGGCATCCCCGGCAGATGTGGAGGTATCGGTATATACTGCGGCGCTACTCCTGGAATCCTCACGACAGGAGGAGCAAGCCGAGGGACGGGAATTGCTGCAGGGTTTATTAAACAAGGAGAAGCCTGCTTTTGCAGCAGTAGAACTGGCCTTCCGGGATGCAGTCCGGCGGGAAGCCTGGGAAGAGGCTCAAGGCTATGTGGCCCTGCTTCTGGATGCAGACCGGGCTCAGTATCTCTTAGAGGCATCCAAGGTTGAGCAGGGCCTGGGAAACACCGGAGAGGCCTTTTCCTATGCCAAGGAATTGTACGAACAGAATCCTGCCAACGAAGCAGGGGCGCTGATCTATGTTTCAGTCCTGATTGATATGGGACAGCAGGATGAGGCCCGGGGGATCATAGAAAGCCGTCTTCCCAAGGCCGCAAGGACGGTAAAGGCAGAGTATTATTACCTGCGAAGCCGCATCAGCGGTACAGAGGAGGAGGCATTGGAGGATCTCCGGTCCAGTCTCTTTGAAGACCCCCGGAACCTCCATGCCCTCATAGGTATGGTGGAACTGTACCACCGCCGCAACGACCAGCGCCGGATGGTATACTACCTGAAACAAGCCCTGAGCTTTGCCCCGGATAATGCCCGTCTGCAACAATACGAGGAGGAATACCTGCAAGAATCTGTTCCTGGATAAAAGCCTTGGCAGCATCAGTTGGATACAGGTACGCCCCCCAGGGGGCCTAACGCCCCTGTAAGGCAGGGGTGATAAGCGGTCGAGGCGCTCCTTGCCACCCATCTCCGGCGGTTCGGAATAAACCTTCCAGAGTCGGAGGCTCTCACCTTCCCTTCAATACTAAATCCCCCCAAGGGGGCTTAACAGGGGTGCTAAGCCGTCAAAGCTCCCTCCCCACAAGCATGAACCAGCTTGATTATACCGGCACCAGGGCACAAGCCCTGCACCGCCTAAGGCAGAACGGCACGGACGAGGCGAAACCGTCGCCCTGGTTCAGCTGCTTTACTAGGTTTCCGGGAGGTTTTATACTCAAGGGTATGAGGGATACGCTCCACCCCTTACCCACCCTCAGCAGCCCTTCCCAGGGATACTGCCCTCTCCATA
>JAITAI010000261.1 GCA_031284195.1 Treponema sp. | reverse complement strand
TATCCCTCGCTACAGGGATGACCGGATTCCAAGGTGATACACCTCGTTTTATGTTCAGTACCGGCGAGGAAATGTCCTTCACGGTGATGCGGGTATTTGTCCCTTCCAAGGCTGAAACTGAAATTGTGCAGCCTAGTACTTCGGAAGGGATACGAAACTTTAACGCTCATCTTAAAGGTTTTTGCAGCCTATTGCTTCGTCCTGGGCCGAAGGTTTAAAGTAGTAGCTTAGCCATCCCAAAACACGGCGAACCGGCCATTAACGAGGGCGCTTTCGATTCGGACTTGAAGTGTATTGGCGGTGTAGAAGGCCGTAAAAAGGAAGCTCCAGGAGGGTCCAGGAATGAACGCTCAGGTGCATACTTGGGGGCTTTTTTGCAAGTCCATGAGTAGTCCAACTCCCTGTACGGCTTCATGCGCAATTCATCCAGCGGATAGCCGGGAGGTTTTTTCTCCTAGGTTAAGCGAGGAAAGGGAACCCGTTTGATCACCTGCAAGACATAATCATCCCTTTCCGGTGGCGGCAGCTTGTCAATAGCAGGATCCCAGAAATTGTACAGCGCTTCTACCCGCAGCGACCCGGAGAAATCCCGGGGCAGGACAATTTCCGTTGTAAAAGGATTCGGAGGCCCTTCCCCCAAGATAAAGTAAATCGAATTCTGCTCATGGTTCAGTTCAAAAGGCATGGCCGCAGCGTAAATCACCGGCAGGGTTCCTGCTTCCGGCTCAAGGTACAGGGCAAAACGCCGGGGGGTTCCCTGGGCTTCCAGGGTGATCCGCAGGGTCTGTCTTTCCAGAAAAGGCAGGGTAGTACTCTTTATCCGCAAGATCGGGGCGTCGCTCCCCTCCTCCGCAGCGGCCTGTGTATCCAAAGCAGTTTCAACAATGGTACGCCTCACCGGCGCCGGAGGAAGCTGTGTCCCGAGGCACTGGGTATAGAAAATCAGGGCCCCCAGGGTACCGCTTATGAGCGCCAGGTAGGGAATGAGACGCTGGAGGAAACGAAAAAGCTTTGTCTTTTGCCTAGGTCGCTTCAAAAGGGCAACGCCCCGTTCCAGGATGAGCATAAACGGAAGGGTTATAATCGCCAGGTACAAGGAGATTACCCAATTTTCCGTGAGGAATAGGGCAGCCAGTTTTCCCGATGCAAAGGGCAACTTTCCTGTAGCAGACTGGAGGAGAAGGACCACGAGTCCCAAAGCCCGCAAAGGGGTAATCAGCGCGCAAAGGTATACCAACACCGGAATTTGTATGACCGCTCCTAAAAAGGTAAACAGCAAAACCCAAACAAAGACCGATATGAAGGTGATGTTCAGCCCTGCGGCGATAAACACCCCCAGGCTTACCAAGATGACCGCAGTATTACCGTAGAGATTTGCTTTTCTCGGTATGTTTAAGAAATCCAGCAAGGGAAAGAGCGCTGAAAGGAACAAGAGGGCCAGAGCCAGCTTGAATCCTGCCCTGCCGTAGTCTGCCAAGGAGAGGGGCAGGTTATAGTGTTTCGCTACCAGGGAGATCACCGCCCCTGCGGTCTCAAGGGCAATCACCAGGAAGGCAAGAAAGATAAGGGGTATCCAGCAGTAGCGGATGAATATGCGCCATTGAACAAGCACCAGCTTACGGTATAAGAGGGAATAGACCAGAAACAGAAAGAAAAAGGCCCCCATAACCAGCATGAAGAGGATCACCGTGAGGCCTTCTGAGATAAAAAAATAGTTCCCTAAACAATTGATAATAATATAATGATAGTCCAGATTTTCCGTTACCCCGTGGACGGAATTGGCGTATTCTGCCAGGACCGCGGCGAGATAGGGGTGTGAAAGTACGGAGTCATCTTTCGAGAAAACTTCCCTGGTCCCAAAGGGCAGGCTGATTCGTACCTTCCTTGCAGATGAACCGGTTATATAGAGGGCTTGCATGTCTTGCTTCAAGGTACGGCTCATGACCTCGGGCCCTTCTACCAGATTCAGCCGGTAGAGTTCGTTAAAAGTAACCGCCAAACTATAGGGGATCTGCCGGGAATCCCATACCTTCACCAGGGTTTCCAGCAGGGTCAGCGCGGCGATCTGCGCTCCCCCTCCGTGATGGACGACTAAGGATTGGGGGGCCTGGTCGATGTCCAGGTACACTAACAGGGTGCGCTCAGGATTATCCACTGTGGCGTAGAGGTCTTCCAAGCCGAGATGGGATACTTTCCGCTCATCCCGGGGCAGTTGTGAAACTTCATCGCCGAGAAAAGCAACCCGGATAGCTATGTCAGAACCGTGGCCCCGTATATACTCGATAAAAGCAAGCCCCAGTTCAACCCCAAAGGGCAGTTCCCCCGGAAGATCTCCAGGATAGCCTCCTGCTTCATGGCCGGATAGGGGAATCCCCAACACCAAGGTTTCAACTGCCTCAGCCTCAGGATAGGGGGAATGCGGCAGCGCTACATGCACCGACGACCCAAATCCCCCATAACCGGCAAAGAGGGATCGTTCTTCAAAGGGAATCTGCCGTTCTTTGAGCAGGGTAATCAGGGTATGCTTACGAAGGGCTTCCTGGGCGTCTATTCCGGCAGCAAACCAGCAACACAAAAAAAAGAGAACCGTCAAACCAAACCGTCTCGGAATTACTGCCACAGGTTTAAGCATAGTTCCTGATATAGTCCAGCGTCAAGAATCCCGGAATAAGCCCATAGCAAAGGTGTAGAGCAGGTAGGCCTTTCGTTTCCTTTATATAACGTGCTGCACCCCCGCCGAAGCCCTGCTTGACTCACAAAACAGGGCGCCTGAAGCATAACGCCTCCACCGAACCTGCGGTTCTGCTTTTCCAGAAGAAAAAGAGTATAGTGAGCGGTTTCTTCTCATTTTTCCTTATTTCCTCTAGGTCCTCTGGGGTTTTCGTTTTCCAAATAGGGAGGGATAGCTGAATCGGCGGGTTCCGTTTAGCCGTAATCCGTAATAAGGAAGGATCCCTCCAGAGGAACAAACCGTTCACCTTTCCCCGTAGGAATGAGCCGGATCTTTTGGGTATCTCCGACCTTTTTTACGATACAGCATACTGGAAACCGATCCCTCATCCCGTACCTGGCGGTTTATCGTAATAGAAAAAAGGTGAGGGTCTGAGAGAAAAATCCTCAGGTCTAAAAGAAAAAAACGAGGCTCTTGTATACATCCTAACGCTTATGGTATACTAGCCCTGTCCACAGCCTTCTGTGGATAGTCCAAAGGTAAAAGCCAGACGTAAAAACAGCAAAATGGAGGTGGTATGGCGGATTTTTTTCCTACAAGAGAAGCGGAACTGCTGGAATGGTTCAAAAATTTCAGCGCGACTCTTGCAAAGAATATTCCCGCAGATATGGCAAGCGGCTTGACCGCAAAGGCCAGTGCCTACGAAAGGATCTATGAGAAGGCGAAGGGCGAGAACAGCACGAAGGCGCTCATACTCAAAAAGAACGAGAAGCAGGACGCCCTCAAGTCCGGCCTGCGGAACATCAAAAACAAATACATCGACTACAATGATAGGGTTACCGATCCTGACCGTGAACGGCTGGGCTTGCCTGTCCGGGATCGGATCCCTACGTCTAAGCCGAAGCCTGTAAGCCGCCTTACATTGGAAGTACTGCCGATAAACAACCGCCAGCATACGACAACGGCGATCAATCAGGGGCAGCAAAAAGACGAAGCCCCAAGACGCTTAGTGGGTTCGATAGGTGTGGGAAATTCGAGATACTGCGCCGGCGAATTGCGGCATTCGGTTTTCCTCCGAAGAACAACGGAAGTCTTTAACTACCGGAAGACCGGGGTAAGAAAATTTTCTACGCAGCTTGTTATGAAAACGTTAAAAGTGAGGCGGGCAGGTCGTAGAGTATATGATGGAGGCGATTAGACCGTAATAAAATTACATCCTAACAATAGCATTTGTATTTTTAATGCAATGGAAATAATGATGTAAAGTTATTATGAAAATTATGTTAAACATAAGTGGT
>JAITAI010000182.1 GCA_031284195.1 Treponema sp. | reverse complement strand
ATCGCGGAAAACGAGGAAATCGAAGAACCGAACCCCCTAGGGCCCTACATTCGGGCCTTCAGCGGCAGCCTCTTACCCACTATGGGCTTTACCCTCTGTTGCCTTGGAAAAACAAAACTTATCCTGTATGTGCAGGATGATACAGATGAACCGGTAGACTTGCGCTGTATCGCCCTTAAACAAAAACTGCTTCAGATCGCGGATTTTATCGGTTATCTAATCCAAGAAGGATATGTACAAACTATACCCAAGTACTGCGATCCCCTACCGGAACAAGGGCGTATAGGAACCTGGTTCCAGTATGGCGATTTTACCCCTGGGGAAAGGGCGTCCCTCTCCTTCGCCTGTTCGGTGCAGCTTATACCCCGATGGAAGCTCTACGACTATTGGGAGAAAAGGGAAAAAAAGAAACGGTCTATATGACGGATCTCAGTCGAACACAAAAAGAAGTCATTAACTACCTCATTGCAGAAAATGAAGGGACCCATTCCTTTGGTAAGGTAGGAACCTATATGCGGGCCTTTAGCGGGATCTTCCACGTGGAAATGCCTTTTACCTTTTATTTTCTGTCAGAAGCCCACCCTATCATGTATGTGTACGATCCCCGGCCTGCGGATAAACGTAGTAGCCGTACTGTTTTTCAACATGAATGTAACCAAAAGAAACAGAAAATTCTAGAAATCACCGGTTTTTTCGAGGACCTTACCGAAAACGGGTATGTCCGTAGAATCTACCGGGGCTTACGGGGACGGACAGAACTGCCTGAGCACTATGATAGGGTGTGGCGCAAGTACAGTGATTTCTATAGTAATATCATGGCCGGTCTTGCCTTTGCGTGTTTAGCTGATTTTGTGCCAAAACTAAAATTGTATAAGCTTTGGAAGGCCCTCAAGCCTGCTGCTACAGCGCAGGCAGTCCCCAGGGTAGGGTGATCTGATGCGGTCTCCTCCCTAGTCCGAAAATTCAGGCTGAGTTTTTTCTTGAAGCCCATGGCAAACCTCTACGGTTTTCCATGGGCTTTTTTTTCGTTTTTTCCCTACTCCCTACTCCCAGCCCCCGGAATTGTTCCAGAGGTTTATCTGGGGCTGTCCGTTGCCTTTTGCCCTTTTACCTTTTTCAGGAATATGGTATACCAATTTCGATGAATATTATTCTTTTTGAAAAACATGAACTTACCGAATCTGCCCTGGGCGTCCTCCTTCAACCCCGAGATAAACGGACCATACACCTCCTCAAGGTCCTGCGTAAAAAGCGGGGAGACTGCTTCGATGCAGGAGTTCTCGAAGGTAATTGGGGAAAGGGCCGTATTGAAACCATTACCCCTGAAGGATCCTTGGTGTGTTCCTTGGAACTGCATCAAGCCCCGCTGCCTCGGAGCCCTATTAGCTTGGGAGTGGGGTTTCCCCGGCCTATACAACTCAAGCGGCTCTTACGAGATCTGGCGACTTTTGGGGTGGAAAAGGTGGATCTTATGGGCACCGAGCTGGGGGAACCAAGTTACCGGAATACCACGGTGCTCACCGACGGGGGAGCCCGGGAGGCCCTTATCCAAGGGGCTATCCAGGCCCGGGATACGGTCATCCCCCTAGTACAGGACTATCCCAGCCTTACGAAATGGCTTGAGGAGCGGCCTTGGAGAGATAGGAACCCTCTGCTCATCGCTGCGGACAACCTGCGACCCCAGGGAACTTTTGCCCAACTGAACCCCACGAACCAGCCTCTCCTTATAGCCATTGGTTCTGAACGAGGCTGGTCTGACCGGGAACGGGATAGCCTTGAAGCCGCAGGGTTCTGCCGGCTTTCCCTGGGAAACCGGGCTTTACGGACCGATACGGCCTGTGTCGCTGCGGTGGTATTGGCGCTAGAAAAAATCGGGAACCTTGGGTATACTTGACCCATGAATCAGGACCACGTTAAGACGGCCCTCCTGGCCATTGAAGATGCCCCCCTGGATTTTACCCTGCTTTTTTCGGGGAAGAAAAGCAAAAAGATCAACGGCTTATATAAGGCTGAGTCCCGGGAGATCATCATCCATAACCGTAATTTCAACGATGATAATCTCTTACTATATACGGCCATCCACGAATATGCCCATCACCTCCATGCCTGTTCCCGAGGAGGAAGACTCAGTTCCCGGGCGCATACAGCGGAATTTTGGGCGATTCTCCACCGGCTTTTGGGAACCGCAGAAACCAAAGGGATCTATAAAAACGTGTTTGCCGCTTCCCCGGAATTGAGCCGCTTAACCGAGACCATACGGCAGCAGTACCTTCAGGAAAACGGCAGTCTGGTGAAAGCCTTGGGAATGTACCTGGTCCAAGCCCAAGAGCTTTGCCTTGCCATAGGGGGCCGTTTCGAGGATTATATTGACCGGGTCCTCTGTATTCCCCGGGTGGCTGCCACCATGGCCGTGAAGATGTATCAATACCAGTTAAACCCCTCTTTGGGCGCGGATAACATGCGTTTTCTGGCAGGGATCAAAGACCAGGAGGAACGCAGCGCTGCTGAAGCCGCGTTGCTTGAGGGGAACAGTCCTGATACCGTGAGGGTGACATCGAAGCAGGGTACTTTAGGGGCTCCACCTCCAACGGAAGATCCCCGGCTGAAACTCGAAAAAGAAAAAAAACGGCTGGAACGGACCATTGCATCCCTTTCTAAACGCCTGGAGGAGCTTGAACGGGAACTGGAACAGTACTAGGAAGTATTGGCCCAGAAAACCGCCGGTGAG
>JAITAI010000180.1 GCA_031284195.1 Treponema sp. | reverse complement strand
ACTTCTAAATGAACTACCAAACGCAAGGCTGCGTTGGGCATACCATAATAAGAGAAGGTTCTTTTGTGCATCTCATCACCGCCTTTTTATAGTATTGGCAATACCGTATATTTCATTGTTATTAACAAAGGAATAATAAAAAAAATCCGGTATCGCCTTAGTGTACACTTGCTATTACCTAGTTGTCAATACCTGGTAAAGCCCTATCATAACAATTTATGAGGAATTTAAATAAACTATGAATTTAGGACCAGAAAGATTACGAAAGTTGCTATCCCTGAAT
Organism: Treponema sp.; assembly: GCA_031284195.1. Classification (GTDB taxonomy): domain Bacteria; phylum Spirochaetota; class Spirochaetia; order Treponematales; family Breznakiellaceae; genus JAIRLU01. Next base: position 11,342 of record JAITAI010000180.1, on the reverse strand, counting down.
ATCAAGAGCCGCAGGAGGATCTTAGGCATATCCCAGGAGAAACTCGCGGAAACCGCGGATCTTTCAGCTCAGACCGTGAACGATATCGAGGGCTGCCGTATGTGGGTGAGCGATAAGACCATCGTGAAGCTCGCCCAGGCCCTGCAGGTGGAGGCATATCAGCTTTTGCTCCCTAACATTGAAGAAAAAACAGGAGAAGCCCCGGAATCCACCTATTCCCCGGCAGAAATCTTACTCACCCTTCAGCATAATCTCAAAAAACAAATCGACCAGCAGTTTGATGAAGTCCTCAGATCCGGCCTATGGCGTTAAGTTCCCGCGTATGAACCCGGTAAAGCCTGGGTAAACCCTTGCCCATACCAAGAGCCACCTTGATGGTAACAACTCCCCTATTGGTTCTAACAAGTTGTCAATTCTTATGATTACTGAGTACCGTAATGAGAATCATACCATCATACAAAGGGGTTTATGAAAGAAATATGAGAACCATGAGTGGAAGACCGGAATCATTACGGGCCCTGTTGTCCATGAACATCAAACACCGGCGAAAAGTCCTGGGTATATCCCAGGAAAAACTCGCCCAAGCCGCGGAACTTTCGGCTCAGACCGTGAACGATATCGAAGGTTGCCGTATGTGGGTGAGCGATAAGACCATCGTGAAACTCGCCCAAGCCCTCCAGGTGGAAGCGTACCAGCTTTTGATCCCGGCCTTTGAAGCGGGCAAGGGAGGAGAAAAAGGGCCTTCATCGGTAGAAACCTTACTCACCTTGCAACAGAACATTAAAAACGAGATCGATCTGCAATTTTATAGGATCCTGAAATCCAGGGTATTGCCGTAAGCCGCTACTAACGGGAAGGAGCGCGCCGGGTATTTTCCCGGATAAGCTGAGACAAGAGCCTATCAAAACTGTCTGCAAAGGCTTTGAGCTCCCGTTTACCGTAGGTGCGGACCCGTTCTGGGATAAGGCCGTTTTCTGCCAGGCCAAGCATAAAATCCCTGAGGGAACGGTGTTCCCTCAGGTTTTCCTGGGTATACACCCGCCCTCGGTCGTCAATAACCCGAATCGACCTTTCCACCAAACGACAGGCCAAGGGGATGTCCCGGGTTACTGCCAAGTCTCCGGGACAGGCTAACTCGACCATACGGTCGTCAGCAGCTCCTTCCCCAGCAGGACAAAGTTCCATCACCGCCTTATCCCCGGCTATACCTGGGATAAGGCGGTTTGCCACAAAAATCGCCGCTATCCCGGTTCTCCGGGCAGCCCGCAACACCGCTTCCCGAACTAGACAGGGACAAGAATCAGCATCCACCAGTATTTTCATGTTTTCTTCTATAATAATATATACAGTATACCCTAAGATTGCGTCCCATCTTCCCAAGGATTTTTAATAGGTCAACATAATTGGTTTTTTTGTGCATAATCCCTCCCCCAACATAAAAAAACAGGCCCCCGGGAGGATTTATAACCTCAATAAAAAATCCCCGCCGCAGAGTGTGCAAGCAAGCTTGCGGCGGGGTTTGAAGATTTCTCCTTGAAATTGTATCGTATGCGGGGGAACAAATCCCACGGTCAACAAGTTAAGAATTCCTGTCCAGGGATTACAGGGATTATCACCGATTTAAAGACAAAGGGGGTACAAAAATCCGGGTAATCTGCGTAATCTGTGGACCTTTTTGTGTCTCTTTTGCTTACCTTGTGGACCGTGGAACAAATCCCCCGTACCCCCAGTTTTACGCCCCCAGGGGCGGAGCATTAAACCCCACTGCAAGGGCACTGTCGCGCTTCAAGTGAGCGTGTGGATTGAAACAAACAATAAACCTATAAAGAACCAAGTCCTGCCCCATAGAGGGTGTAGGTTCCGCTGAAACGGAAATCTTCTGGCCTGCCTGCAGGGATGAACACCGATTCCCCTGGTGTGAGGTTCCATGCTTCGTCCCTTCCGGTAAAGGTGATGTGCAGCTTCCCCTGGGTTACGATAAGGATCCCTGGAAGGCTCTCCGGGTATTGTACTTGATCCCCTTGGCCTTCCCTTACCCATAGGGAGAATTCTTTGGCCGGAGTCCTGAATCCTGAGCCCTGAGCCTTGAGGATCTGGGGGTGAAACCCTGAGAAATCCAATATATGTACCAGCTCCTGGCTATCCACATGCTTGGAGCTTAACCCTCCCCGAAGTACATTGTCCGAGTTTGCCATAAGCTCCACTCCAAAACCGCTTATATACGCATGGAGAACCCCGGCAGGAAGATAGATTCCTTCACCAGGTTCAAGCGCAATCTGGTTGAGGTACAGGGGAGCAATCACCGCCGGATCCCCTGGGTATAGTTCCGCAAAATAGGCAATGAGTTTCCATGCTTCCTTATATGCAGGATGCTCGTGGATAAGCGTTTCCTTGTGGTCTTTCCCATAGGCGCTCAATGCCTGCCCTAGCGCTGGGGGAAGCGCGAAAAGCCCTTGGAGAAATGCCCGGAGGCTTTGGGCTGCAGCGCCGGTTTGCAGGGGTTGAACCAGCGTATTCAGGGCCCTATGCAGCGGTTCTGGCGCGGATTGAGCAAACGCAGTCAAGCCCTGGACAATCTGCTCTGGCTCTTGGAATCCGCAAAGGGCCTTGAAAGGGCTCAGGGCACAGATAAGTTCCGGTTTATGATAAGGATCTTTGTAATTCCGGTTGGGCGCCTTAAGGGGTATAGAGAGTTGATTTTCCCGTTCCCAGCCCTTTTGAGCCTGCTCCTGGTTTGGATGGGCTTGGATGGAGAGGGGCTTCTCCACTGCTAAGAGTTTAAACAAAAACGGGAGGGTTCCAAAGGCCTCCTGTACCGCAGTTCCTACATACGAAGCAGGATCTTGGGCTATCAACGAGGAAAGGGGCAACATAGCCCCCTCATATTCGGTGAGAGACGGCCCCTCGGGATGAACCCCCATCCATAATTCCGCCCAAGGAAGGCCGTCAGGATTTGCTATCCCCAATAACTGAGGAATCCACTGCGGAGATCCCCAGTCATAGTGCTTAACGGGGTTTTTGAGTTTGAAAATACGGTTCATATCATGCCATAGGGATCCTTACATTAAGGTTTATAAGATAACGCTTCGTCGATACGGGCGATTAAATTCAAAGTAATCTGTTCGGTTTCATGGGCTTCAGCCGCTTGTTCTATTGCTTCTTGGTTGAATATGCGTTGTATTTCATCACAAAGTAAAAATCCCGTGAGAATGGCAATTTTAAGGGGATCCCGTAAACCCGTTGAATTTTGAGTGCTTTCTAGGGCTAAACGGTAGTTGTTAAGGATGCTTTCAAGATACACGGGATTTTCTTCGGCAGCAATAGAAAAAGAGGTCCCCAATAGTTCGATCCGTAAATCACTTTTCATAAATCGAAGGTTTTTTGAAGCTTGACCACTTTTTGACATGCACACCTCTTACGACTGATGCGTAACCTGATCCGTGGAGCTTGTATCATCATGAGAGAGAGGGGCTTCGTGACCTCCTTCCCCAAGCACTGCTGGTTCGGTATGGCTCAGTACTTGGGGAAGGCGATCTTCCATAGCATCTTCAAACTGATTGAGCTGATGGAGGGCGGAAAGGATTCCCTCCTCAATCTGAGCATATTCGTTTTTGTATTCTTGAATCACCTGTTTCAGTTCTTCAATCTGTTTCTTCTGGCTTTGGACCAGCTCTTTTAAATGACTGTTTTCCTCGCTTACCCGCTTCACAAAATCAAGGGCGCTGATCACCTTGGTTTCCAGTAATTTGACGTGATCCAATGTTCCCATTTAAGCCCCCAATGCCGCTTTAGCCTGAGATACCACCGCCTTAAAGGCCGTGGCATCCTCCACCGCGAGGAAGGCGAGGGCTTTCCGGTTGATGGTTACACCAGCCTTATTGAGGCCCGCAATAAACCGGGAATACGAGAGTCCTTCTCCCCGGCAGGCCGCGTTAATGCGGATGATCCACAACTGCCTAAAGTCGCCTTTCCGGTCTCTCCGGTCCCGGTAGGCGTAAAACAGCCCCTTGGCAACCGCATCCTTGGCGGTTTTGTAGTTTGAATGGCGACGTCCCCAATAGCCCTTGGCCTGTTTAAGGATCTTCTTCCGATGGTCCTTTCTTCTTGAACCGTCTACTGCTCTTGACATAACATACCTCTCCTATCCGTAGGGTAATAATTGTTTTTTGATAGCCTGTACATTGTCGCTGGACAATATACCTGCATGGCGAAGATTCCGTTTCCGTTTACTTGACTTCTTGGTAAGAATATGGCGAAGGTTCTGTTTTTTATATTTTACCTTCCCTGTCCCGGTGAAAGAATAACGCTTGGCAGCGCTTTTCTTGGTTTTCATTTTTGGCATCTTGTTACCCTCACTGTAAAAATCTAAGCCTTTCCCAAGGCTCGGTTGGTTTGGTGAACGGCTCTTGAAAAAACGGTCTAAAACCCGCTTTTTCCCATAAAACCTCATCGTATACTTCAAAACATCATTCTTCATTATAATAGTGAAAAAATCAACAATGGAGTATGGGTATTCTTTGAACCAGGACAACCCTTTTGCTATAGTATCATAGACCCGCCAGGGTTCTCCTTAATAAAGCTCAGATAATAGGTTTTAAACCTGCTGTTTATATATGGTAATACCTACATCCTTATTTTTTAGACTTGGGGCTCACGACCATAGACATGAACCGGCCTTCCATGGCCGGCGCCTTATCCATCACATATTCCCCTTCAAGACGTTTCAGCACGTCTTTGAGGACATCTAATCCCAGTTCGGTGTGGGCAAGTTCCCTGCCTCTGAAGCGAATGGTAACCTTGACCTTATTACCTTCAGCAAGAAATTCCCGTACATGCTTTGACTTAAACTCAATATCATGTTCGTCGATCTTCGGCTGCATACGGATTTCTTTGAGTTTCAGCAACTTCTGTTTCTTTTTTGAATCCCGGACCTTCTTTTCATTCTCGAATTTGAACTTACCATAATCCATGATTTTGACCACCGGTGGAACCGCCTGGGGGGCAACTTCCACAAGATCAAGACCTTGTACCCTAGCAATCGCCAGTGCTTCCAGGGTAGGAATAATTCCCTGTTGCTCACCCTCATCCCGAATGAGGCGAACTTCCCGCACCCGAATCTGTTCATTAATCCGTAAATCCTTATCCGCCAACTGACCTCCTCGTACAGTTCCTTCAGGAACTGAAGTTCCCGGCGCAAGGGGGTATGCACCGATCACTTAAATAGTATTATAACGAATAAGAGATTCGTATGTCTAGTAGGTACCCATATCTTATTATATCCAGAGATAAATATAACGTAGACAATCCATATAAAGGAGCGTAAAATAAAACAAGCTGAGGAACCGGATTTACAGGCTCCTCGCACATTCTATACTAGGAGACCAATTATGAAAAGAAGTCTGCCCAAGAAAGGTATCAAGGCAGCGATAGGGGCCCTTACCCTAGGGGCGGTGATGGGTCTTATGGGGGCCTGTACCCCTAAGACGCAAACTACGACAGAGGCTGGCTCTCGATCCGGAGGTGATACAGTAACCTTGGAGTTGTGGCATATCCAAAGTACGGATCCCTTTCCGGGCATTATCCAAGGCTCTGCAGACCGGTTCATGGCGGCTAATCCGAATGTTAAGGTCAATATCACCATGGTCGCCAACGATGCCTATAAGCAAAAGTTGGCAGTAGCTATGAGTTCAGGCAGGATGCCGGATATATTCATTTCATGGTCCGGCGGCCCCATGAATGAGTATGCCAAAGCAGGCACTATTGCAGATTTGACCGCGTATATGAACGCCCAGGGTTATAAGGATACTTTCCTGGACGCGGCCATTAATCAAGCCACCTATCAGGGCAAGATGTACGGGGTGCCGGTAGAGAATGTCGCGGTTTGTACGGTCTTCTATAATAAAGAAATTTTTGCCCGGTACGGGTTTCAGATACCTACCACCATAAGACAACTTGAGGCTATCTGCGATACCTTGGTGCAAAATGGGATTAAACCTTTCAGCCTTGCCAATAAGACCCAATGGACCGGTTCTATGTATTTCATGCATTTCGCTGCCCGCCGAGGCGGGATAGGCCCCTTTGCCCAGGCACTGGAAGGAACAGGCAGTTTTGAAGACCCTTCTTTTGTTTATGCCGGTACCAAGATTCAGGAATGGGTAAACAAGGGCTACTATAATACCGGTTTCAACGGCTTGGATGAGGATTCAGGCCAGTCCCGGCAACTGCTCTATACCGGAGATGCGGCCATGACCATTATGGGTAGCTGGTTCATTTCTACGGTCTATGGGGAGAATCCTGAGTTTGCTCAGAAAATTGGCTTGTTTAACTTCCCCGCGGATGAATCTGGAGTGGGTAATCCCAACACGGTAATCGGTACCATTGGCGATAACTTCTATCATGTGGCCAGTACCAGTAAAGCCCCGGATAAGGCCTTTGAGCTTATAACCTACCTCCTGGATGAACAGGCGGTCACCGAACGGATCGCCGCAGGGCGTATTCCTCCCTTAAAAGAGGTAAACCTCAGCGATCCTTTACTCGCTGAGTTGTTTGCCCAGGTACAGGCTGCTCCGGATATGCAACTGTGGTATGACCAGTCTTTGTCTCCTGAAGTGGCGGAAGTACACAAAACCACTTCCCAAGAAATCTTCGGCGGGACGATGAGTCCTGAAACCGCTGCTCAGCGATTGCAAGCGGCTCAAGCAGCCTATTTATCTAAACGGTAAATGGGTATCAGGGGCGTTGTACTGCAACACCCTGGAGTGGTAAACCGGCAAACCCCTAAGGATAGGGGCAGGTTTTGCATAAATCATTACCAGGAATGAGGGTGCTATTGCTATGGGTTTTATAGCACCGGCATATTAAGTACCCATACTTCCTCTTTAGGGCATGGGTTTACGGTTTACTAATAACGAACAAGCCGGTTAGGGGCTGCTTATTTTACCAAAGGTCCCTAACCCTTCCCCTTGGAGGTATGTAGTGTCAGTGAATAATTCCGCTTCCCTTAGGTCGATCCGCCAGCAGGCGGTTCGGGTGGCGGCAACCCTATTCCTGTTGCCGGCTTTATTTTTTTTGGTCGTTTTTATTGCCTACCCTATCTTGGATTCCTTTATAACCAGTACGGTTCAATGGAATGGAATGAGCCGGGAACGGGTTTTTGTAGGGCTCAGTAACTGGGTTCAGTTGGTAAAGGATTCCACTTTTTGGGCTGCTTTCAGAAATAACCTGATCATTGTGTTCCTGTCCCTCCTGTTTCAGGTTCCCTTTGCCCTGGCCCTGGCCACCTTTCTGGATGTTACTGAAAAAAAAGGCATGATTTTTAAGGTAATCTGGTTTTTACCGTATCTGATATCCTCGGTAGCCATCGGGGTTTTATTCAAGTTCGCCCTGGATGCGAATTACGGCCTGATTGCTTCAATTTCAAAGCTCTTCGGCGGCGGCGGAGTGGATCTTTTGGGGAATCCGAAGGCCGCTCTCTTTACGGTCATTGGAGTGGTCTGCTGGCAGTATATCCCTTTTTACATGGTGTATTATCTTGCAGCCTATGGTAATATTCCCATTGAACTCTACGAGGCGGCAAGTATTGACGGAGCTACGAGGAATCAATATTTCTGGCAGATCTCCTTACCCATGCTGAGGCCCACGATTATCAGCGGAGCTACCATTTCCATCATTGGGGCCCTTAAATATTTCGACCTGGTCTTTGTTATGACCGGTGGAGGACCGGGGGTTTCCACAGAACTGATGGCTACTTTAATGTATAAAACATCTTTTGTTAAATTTAATATGGGGTATGGAGCGACCGTTGCCTGCGGCATGTTCTTGCTCATCACCATGGTAGCGCTCCTTACCATTGCTACACTGAACAAAAAGAGGGATTTTTAATGCTTTTTACTATGGAAACCAAAAAACATCCGCTAGGCTATGTGCTGCTCTGGGGTCTGGTGCTGGCTTTCGCCTTGTTTTGGCTGGTAGTTGCGGGAGGACCTTTTTACTACCTGATTCTCACCTCATTAAAATCCCAAGGCGAATTCTTAAGCGGCAGCCTTTTTAAGCTGCCTAAGGTGTTCAGCCTTCAAAACTACGCCAAGGTTATCGAAGGGGGCTTTTACAATTATTTATTTAACAGTGTCTTGGTATTGGCAGTGTCCCTTACCGTGTTGCTGTTTATCGCTGCTTGTGCAGCCTATCCGATTTCCCGTATGCAGTTTAAGCTGAACCGCCCTATTTTCGGCATTATCGTGGCGGCCATGTCGGTACCTATCCATATCACCTTGATTCCGGTATTTACCATGTCGATCAGGCTGAACCTATATGATACCATCTGGGCCCTCATGGGACCGAATATCGCATTCAACCTGCCTCTTTCTATTTTTGTACTGACCGTGTTCATGCAGGGCATATCCCGAGAACTGGAAGAGGCAGCGGACATTGACGGCTGCGGCAAATTCCGTACCTTTTTCAAAGTTATCTTCCCCTTGTCCAAGTCCGGGCTTGCAACCCTGGCCATTTACAACGGGGTTATCATCTGGAACGAGTTCAGTTTTGTTATGGTCCTGACCCAATCTCAGCCGAGCCGGACCTTGCCCTTGGCGGTTTGGGAATATCAGGGACAGTATACCATGAACATTCCTGTTATCATGGCCTTGCTTATCCTTTCCTCTCTGCCTATTATCCTGCTTTATGTCTTTGGACAAGACAAACTGGTTAAAGGTATGATGGCCGGCGCGGTGAAGGGCTAGGGTGGATCAGCCAAAACTCAAGGAGGCATATTAGTATGGAAGGAACTATGAAGGGAGCCTATCTTCCTGGAAATAGCAGTGCGGTTCTTAAAACCTATCCCATTCCCACTCCTGGTTGGGGACAGGTCTTAGTTAAAACTAAGGCATCTACTATCTGTGGAAGCGATATCCGCGCAATTTATCGGGAACACCAAGGGAAAGGCCCTGAAGGGTATCAGGGAGTCATCGCAGGGCATGAACCCTGTGGACAGGTTATTGAAGAAGGGCCGGGAATCAAACGGTTTAAGAAAGGGTCCCGGGTCATTGTATACCATATCTCTGGATGTGGAGTCTGTCATGACTGCCGGATGGGGTATATGATTTCCTGTTCATCCCCTCACCGGGCAGCGTATGGCTGGCAGCGGGACGGAGGTATGGCAGAATATATCCTCTGTGATGAAAAGGACCTGGTAGAACTACCCGAAGGGTTAAGCTATACAGATGGCGCACAGGTTGCCTGCGGGTTCGGTACCGTATATGAAGCCATACATAAGATAGGGATCAGTGGAGCGGACTCGGTTCTGGTGGTGGGCCTGGGGCCGGTGGGATTGGCTGCGTTAATGCTCTGCAGAGCCATGGGTGCCCGGTACTTAATCGGTATCGAGGCTAATCCGGTCCGCATAGCATTAGCGGAAAAACTGCATCTTGCGGATCAGGTCTTGACTCCTGGGGAAACCAATGAAGCAGCTGTAAAAGCCCTCACCTGTGGTCATGGGGTTGAGCGGGCCTTTGACTGTTCCGCTAGCGATCAAGGCCGGGCAACAGCTATTCGTGCTACCCGGCAGTGGGGAAAAATCGCCTTTGTGGGTGAAGGAGGGACGGTTACCTTTAACCCTAGTCCCGACATTATCCATCCGCAAAAAAGTATATACGGAAGCTGGGTTACCAGTATCTGGCTCATGGAGAACTTGGTAGAAGAACTGGTTCGCTGGAAGCTACATCCCGAAGACCTGGTAACCCACCGTTTCCCCTTGGAAAAAGCCGGTGAGGCCTATAAGCTTATGGCTGAAGGGAACTGCGGCAAGGTTGCTATCTGTTTTGATGAGGAACTACCATAAGGTGTGTTCGTGAAATACCTAAGAGGATGGGAGCTCAGGGCCTCCTGAAGGGGTTTCCTGCATAGGGCCTTGAACGTACCTGGGTAGGAGAAGGGACTTTTTAAAACTGACCGGGATACGAGCCGGTAACACTTCATTGAGGCTGTTTCACCCTTTGCTCTCTTGAAACAGCCTCTATTAATAAAGGAAAACATCCAATTTGTCTAATGTACAACTGAATACTTCTGTTTCCACGGAAACATCCACATCCCCTATCAATGCTGCTGACCGGCTTGGTACGGAGCCGGTGGGTAAGTTATTGCTGCAGTTCTCAGTACCGGCGATTACGGGGATGCTGGTCAATGCCCTTTACAATGTGGTGGACCGTATCTTCGTAGGCCGGGGGGTAAATGAGACTGCCCTAGGCGGGCTTGCCTTGGTTCTGCCTTTGATGACCATAACCATGGCCTTTTCCATGCTTTTCGGGATGGGATCCGCCAACATGATTTCCATGCGCCTCGGCCAGCAGCGCCGGGAAGAAGCGGAAAATGCCCTGAACCACTGTTTCTGGCTCTTAACCGTCACGGGCCTGGTCATTATGAGTGCGGGACTCATTTTGATCGATCCGATACTCTCTCTGCTGGGCGCGCAAAAGGGAAGCGTTGCCCTGGATTATGCCCGCAGCTATTACCGGATCATCCTATTGGGGTCGGTATTCGGGATGCTAAGTTTCGGCTTTTCTCATTGCACCCGGGCCCAAGGCTTCCCGCGGATAACCATGCTCAGTATGTTCATCGGCGCAGGGCTGAATATGCTCTTGGACCCGCTCTTTATTTTTCTCTTTCATTGGGGAGTCGAAGGAGCGGCCTGGGCGACGATTATATCCCAATGCGCCGCTACCCTCTGGATCCTGTCCTTCAATGTAAGCAAGAAAGCGGTTATCAGGCTCAGACTGAAAACCTTTAAGCCGACGCTGCAGATCATTCGGGAGATCATCGCCTTTGGATCATCTCAGTTTTTGCTGCAATTTATCATGTCCGGGGTACAGTTGCTCTACAATGTCAGCATGGGCTGGTATGGCACTGCTGCGCTGGGGGTCTCCAACGGGGGGGATATAGCCCTGTCCGGGATGAATATCGTTATGTCCATTTCCCTGTTTATCCTGATGCCCATATTCGGCATCAACCAAGGACTGCAGCCCATACTCGGGTATAATTACGGGGCAAAACGGTTTAACCGGGTGCGGAGCGCATACCTGCGGGCCATTGCTGCGGCTACGGTGATCTGTACCGCGGGGTTTCTCCTGGTCCAACTGGTTCCCCATAGGCTGGTCAGGCTCTTTGCCCCTGCGGGTAGCCCTGAGTTGTTGTACTTTACCCCCTGGGCAATGCGGATAGCCTTGCTCATGCTCCCGCTGAACGGCTTCCAGATTGTATCGGCTAATGTGTTTGTGGTTACCGGGCGACCGAAGATTTCCATCCTGCTTTCCATGCTCAGGCAATGTATTGTGCTGATTCCCTGTATGCTC
>JAITAI010000120.1 GCA_031284195.1 Treponema sp. | reverse complement strand
AAGAAGCGGTAATATTCTTGACAAGCCCGGATATCTGCTCGTTGATGGTATTAAACCCTTCTGCAAGCCGGGAGATTTCTCCGGTTCCATAGTCCGGAACCGTACCGGAAAAGTCCCCTGCGGCAATAACCCCAGAGAAAGATTCCATATCCCGCAAGGGGCTAAGCACTTTACGGGTAAACACCACCAAAATACCTGCAGCCAGGATGAACAGGACCAAACAGAAGATAAAGGTCTGTATTAAGAGGCGCTGGACATCGGCAAAAACCACCGTGGTGGGAATCGTTGATACGAGAATCCAATTAGCCCCGGGTATGGTGGCGGAGTGGATGAATACCCGCTCATCTAGGGTAGAGAAAGAATCCTGAGATAAGATCTGATTTCGATAGGATTCAAGCCCCAATGTGGCAAAGTAATCCTGCTGCATGATGTACTGCTCATCTGGATGGGTTATGAACAAGCCGGTCTTAGTAATCAGGAACATTTGCTTATGAGCTATGGGAGCCCCCTGGTTAATGATGGTTTCAAGGGAAGTAACCAGGACATCTTGGGCGATAACCCCTCTATCCTGTCCGGTCTCATCCTGTACCATGGCTGAAAGGGTTATGGCAATCTTACCGGTTACCGCATCCACATAGGGGTTGGTGTAGGCCACTGCTCCCCGAGCCTGTTTCGCGTTAATGAACCAGTCCCGCTGGGTGTTGTTCCAGTCGGCCTGAGGGGTCCACTCCGGATAGAACACGCTGTATCCCCCTGCTCGATTCCAAACCATATTGTTGGTATAATAAAGAAGGGCTATATCGGGAATGGTGTCTGATACCTTTTTAAAATAAGCCTGTATAACATCAGGCTCAATACCTTCCTGGTTGAGGTATACCATCAGCCCCATAGCGGTGAAGTTTACAAGCTGCTCATGATCCTTGAACAGACTCAACACCGTGTCCTGTATATGGGCCATATTTTCCTGGATGTTGGCTTCAAGCTGCGTATAGGAACTTTTTCGCAGGTTGAGAAAAAATACCGCTGACAAGGAGGCGGTAATCAATACGCTTATGCTTAAACTGATCAGGGTAAATAGGGTGATACATGAAGGTTTGTTCCGATGCATAGAATATCCTTGTGCTGGGGAGTTGGTCGGACCTCCGTTTTTTTATAAGCCAATCGACTCCTTGGTACAACCATAACCCAAATAATGAAAATGAATCTTTTTATAAACTATAAGTTGCTCTACCGCTTTTAACAAGCCTGATGTCTTCTGGAAACTTACTTTGTATACCCCTTTCAACGTTCGGTCTTTTCCTCGCCTTTGGTTGGATGGAGGGTAAAACCGGATAACCACTTTTATATCAACCAACTCCCAGACACGGGAATTGTTCTGCGTGAAGGTAAAAAAAATCCTCCCCTCCAAGATCCTCCGGGGAGTCAAAAACAGCTACAGATACTGCGGTACATCCGCAAAGGTGAAGGAGGCGCTGGGTAAAGCCTCCTTCGCCTTTACGGTTCCTGTTTCTCCGGTCTGATTGGCGTTACCAGGTACTAACTGGCCAGCCGTTTTCCCAGATCATAACAGGCTTTGAGGGCTTCTTCTGAAGGTTCAAGTTGGGTGATAATCCCCGCTCCATCAACCTGGGCACCAAGTCCTTGCATCCGTTTAACCCAATCCTGCATCCACTTGCCTTCACCCCAGTCATAGGAACCGAACAGTCCCAGGGCCTTACCCCCCACTTCGCCGGAACTTAAAGAGGCGATGAAGGGTTCCATCTCGTCTTCTTCCAGGATCTCATCCCCCATGGCAGGGCAACCGAAGGCTAAGGCATCAGCTTCTTTTACCAGATCCACCGAAGCTTCCCCTACAGGTTTGAGAACCACATCGCTCCCGCCTTCACCGGCCCCTTTTGCCACTGATTTCGCCATGGTCTCGGTATTACCGGATCCACTCCAATAGATAATGACTATTTTTTTCATCATCCGCTCCTATTAGTTAGTTTAAATACACATAATTAGCTAAAACTAACATAGCATTTCTATCGTCTTTTGGGAAGCCCCAGGAAAGGGTATTTGTACGAATCGTTTCACGTATAATCCATCAAAGGCTCGTTCATATAAGGTAAACCCCATACCGGTCAAGCACTTCACAATTCCCTTACGGTTCATCCTGGGGAGGCACAATCTTGAGGATAAGCAGCAGAGGCAGATGATCGCTGAGACCGTTGCCGGTCCGGGGATTATAGGCATAGGGACGCCCCTGAGCATTGATAAAGGGTTCCTGGTTTATGACCATACAGGTATCAAAATCCCAGCCCTTATGGTCAAACAAAGGTTCAGTCAACAAAAAATGGTCGATGGTTTCCCAGTTACCCTGATAGTAATAGGATCCTTCTTGCAGTTCCTTTCCCCAGGGAGAGTAGAGCGTCAAAGCAGTAGCAGGAAAATATGTTGGTTTGGGAGGCTTGTTCCTACTGAGGATGAGGAAATCTTCGAGGGCTTTCTCCGGGGAAATACCGCAGGTTTCGGCATCTGTACTTAAGCCGACAAGTTCTGCAGCCTTGGGGTCATCCGGGAGGAGGGCAGTGATGGCAGTTCCGGTTTCCCGGTACCATTCATCGTAGTTTTCATTTAAGTCCCCCATAATAAGTACCGGTATATCAGGGCCTTCCTGCCGGAGCTCCTGTAACCTTCTCATGACAACCCGCGCCGAGGCTCGTCGGAGAAATTCAGTGGCCGCCGGTTCTTTATTTCCCTGTTTTGCCTTCCAATGACAGACCAAAAGGACTAAAGGCTGGTTCTGCACATGGAGCCGGACCTCCACTAGTGGCCTTGGGGTCGTTTCTCCCTGGGCAGTAATCGAATGGACCCGGGTTTCTTCTAAGGGGAAACGGCTTAACAAGCCAATTCCCAAAGACGCACCAGGATTATTGGCAAAACAAAGGTACTTATAGCCGCAGTTTGCCAAAGGCCCTTCGAGCAGATCCTCCAAAACTTGAATATTTTCAATTTCTTCCAGGCCAAGAATGTCTGGAGTTTTATCGGCCATACGACCAATAGCCTGAGCCAGGGAATTGAGCCGTGCCCGGTACTTTTCATCGGACCATCCTGCAGCCTGGAGATAGGTGTCATATTCGATTCCGGTTTCATCCCCATCAAAAAGAGCCTGTACATTCCAGGTTACCAGGGTCAGAAGCCCTGGGTTTTCCTGATTTTGAGAACCAGAACCAGTTCCTAGGACCGTACATCCTCCCCAGAAGGGCAGGATAAGAAACAGGACCACTCCCTTCAAGGGTTGGTATTTGTATAAGCCGCGGGGGATATCCATTTTTTTCATGTTTTTCTAGCAAGCCTCCGTATAGTATACGGCTTGGTGAGGGACGCTGCTTTTATCAGAACCAGGATAGGGCAGAGAAAAATTTCGCTATACTAGAAGAAGGGTTCTCACCTTTTTTAGAAAAACGATGCAGTCTCGCAAAAACTGGGGGTTTATTCCCCGGAACAGAATGTCCGGTTGGCTGTATCGGACAGAAACGCCCCTGTTGTGGCCAATATTATAGGAAAGGGCTCTCGGCTTCCCATACCTCTGGTTATCCTAGAGGGGAATAATCGGCCTTGTTTATTCCTATCAAACATCTATACTATTGCTTTAAGCAGGTACAGTATGGAACAGAAGTGGGTCATACGGATTATGACCTCAGAAGATTATGAACAAGTATATGCCTTATGGAAGCGAAGCTCCGGTATAGGTCTACGGCCGGTAGACGATGCTGAACCAGGAATCCGAAGGTTTCTGGAACGGAATACCCGTACTTGTTTTGTGGCGGATCATGCAGGGTTCTTGGTGGGCGCCATTTTGAGCGGTCATGACGGACGGCGGGCTTATATTTATCATACCGCAGTCGAAGAAGCATACCGGAGACAGGGCCTTGGGAAGGCGCTGGTTTGTGCAGTGGAGCAGGCCCTTCGGAATGAGGGAATCGCCAAGATCGCCCTGGTAGCCTTTAAGCACAATGAAGGGGGAAACCGCTTCTGGGAAAAACAGGGCTTTTCAGTACGGGATGATTTGGTGTATCGGAATAAGCAACTCACCTAAAAGCCTTCTTCATAATGAGTACCTAATATCAGGCAGGGGAGAATCCCTATAAGGAGGGTATGATGCTGTATTACCTACCCAGAGGCGCTCATGGATCAATGAATCATGGACGACATGAATCAAGGGGATATCACCACACGGCTCACGGGTTTTAGGCATTGGCCGTAAAGAAGGAACCATCATCTTTTTTCTTAAGTACCCCGGATAGGTAAGCGGAGTCGAAGCTGAGGAAAAGGCGCTGCGCCGTTTAGGGCTTGAGATTACTGAAACGACCTTTGACGGTACTGATGGTGCTGCCCAGAGCTTACTCATTGGGACTGCTGGGAAAGCTGAAGCCCTGTATCAGGCGTGGAAGGTGGTGCAAAAATACTTGAATGGTCTTGCGGGGTAGCGAATATACGGTTCAAATGGTATATGCGGTAAAACAGGTTAATCCTGCCATTCCGGTTGCCGCAATACGGAAGAACCAAACTCCTGGCTCGAGCAGCGATCTTGAATGGCGGTGGTATCATATACCGTGGAGGGGTTGCGGAACGTATCTTGCTTTTTGCCAATCACCGGCACTTTCTGGATTTTGCCGGGACCGCTGAAGTATACATTGAAATGAAAAAGGAATATCAAGAAATTAATAAAATACAATTAAATAAAAAGGATGAAAATTGGTTATGGTTAAATCAACATAGCCATGATTTATTTCTCTTGTTTGTTTTATGCTTACAAGGATCACGGCACAATGGTAGTAACTATTGCGCTCCACGGACCCTGGTCGCTTTTGGAGTTTTCATAACAGGTCGTATAATAAACCGGTTTCCCTTGATCGCTGGAGTCCCACAAAAATTGTTCGATTGTCTTGTGGCTGAATTTTGATTTCGGCAGGTCCTCAGACCTTGCGGGAGCCGTTCCTCCAAGCTGCCATGCATAACGGACCCCGTGGGCATCGGCGGGTTTTTCCCTTTTGCCGATCGCCGAATGAAAGGCGATAACGGTATGTCGGTATTTACCCGAAGGTTCCACATCCGTATCCGGACGGCTCTTTGGTGCGGGGTGATGGTTGAACGTGGTATCCCTGACGTGAAGCCCTAAATCCAGGCGATCCTCCGCCGTAATGGTACCCAAGGCGTTGGGATTGGTGAAGGTATTCACCACCTAACGGATATTTGCCGTGTCCTCCTTTCGAAGCCGCCTGGCCTTTTCAATGATGAAACTGGTGCGGGTGTCCGGATTGTCCGCTTCCGTCGCCTGCCACGCGCTGTGTCCGCTGGTCAGTTTTGTCTTTGGTTCTTTAGCAGAACCAGTTTCCTGTATTGTGGGAGCTTTTCATGCCCAGTACCATACTCAGGCAGGTTCCTATGTGCATCGTATGGGTATTGTGGAGAGCGGTTCATTGGTCCTCCTAGCAGGGGTGGGGCCTATGGGACTGGGGGCCATAGATTATGCCCTTCATAATCCCCAAAGGCCCTCCCGCTTGGTGGTTACTGATATTGATGATGCGAGGCTACGTCGGGCCCAGCAGCTTTTAAGCCCTGCAGAAGCGGCTCGCCAAGGAGTAGAAC
>JAITAI010000089.1 GCA_031284195.1 Treponema sp. | reverse complement strand
ATGACGCTTCAGGGCCCTTTCGGTAATACTATCATCTTGGGTATATTCCCCAATCATGAGCGGAGACCGGGGGTTATGCTGTTTTGCCTGTTTCTCCACGCTGGCCGGGCGGCGATTCGCATAACAATACACACATCCGTGTAAGCAGGTGTTATATACGCCTATATCAAGACTTTCAACGCATCCGCAGGCAAGCCGCTGATTTTTATCTTTTGTAACATCCAACGAATAGCCCCTGAGTTGGGATATAAGCCTATCATCTATACAGCGGCCATGGGAGATACCGTATTGGGACAGTTCCATAGTTTCCGCACAGGTTTCTATAACAAGACCCTGTTCTTGGGCGATTTTAGCGATACATCGAGCCATAAGGACTTTTTCTTCCTGCGTTATATGGATAGGTATATCCTGACCGGCATTTTTTTTATAAAAACTGAAGATTACTTTTTGAGTATACCCCTGTAATTTACGGGCTAGGGTTCCAAATTGTTCAATATGATAGGTAATCGGGTAGGTATCATTCAGCAGTATGGGATCATACCGCCATATAACCCGGTGGGGACCTATCTTTTCTGCCAGGGCTCTAAACGTATCCAAACGTTCAGATTGCTCAGGCAACCTGGTTTCCATATCCTGGCTATAGGCATTAAGGGTACATTGAAAATAAAAGGGATATGCGGTAATGCGTTGCAGGTGATTAAGCATAGGTTTGGGGTTTTTACTCCAGAATACGAAAGCATCGACCCCATCAGGAGATAGGAAAACCTTACGCACCTGATGACTATAGAAAGGGTTCCGTACCGCTACAAAACCCTCTTGTATCCGATTAAAAAACCATGCCCCATAATAAGCGGGTATATCGGTTCTTCTGCTGACGCTGATAATCACGCTTAGCTGCTCGTCATGGTAAGATCACCCTTCTGAAATAATCCCTGACCACTACCATCATCACCACTCAACCTGGAGGTGAGGGGAATTGAACCCCTGACCTTTTGAATGCCATTCAAACGCTCTAGCCAACTGAGCTACACCCCCGAACAACCATCTAAAAAAGCGCTATTCTTGAATGATTCTAATATACTATATTGTTTCAAGGATTTCAAGGGGTTGGGACAAACCATTAGGATAAACCCATAACCATACCATTCACCACTCCTGCGCCATTATCCTAATACGGGCTTGCTCAGGCTCCGCTGCTTCCCAATGATAGATGAAACGAGTACTCCACTGAGGATTAAGCCGCCTCCCAGAAACGCGGAAAAAGAAGGCCGCTCCCCTGTTACCAGCAGTACCCAAAGCGGATTAAGTACCGGTTCAATCACCGCGGTAAGCATGGCCTGTATGGCGCTGACCCGTTTGATCCCATAGGCGAACAAAAGGGAAGCGCAGCCGATTTGAAGGGTTCCCATAAAGAGCACTGCTCCCATACTCCGGGCAGTAAGGGCCGGGGTATAGAGAAAAGCAAAGGGTATGGCAAAGACCGCGCAGAGGATGTGGGACAAGAGCATGGCATCCGCAGGGTTTCCATCTTTTTGCATCCGCATACATACTGAGTTGGTACCGAAAAATATTCCTGAAAGCACCGCAAGGCAGTCCCCGGTTAAGGTTCCGCCTCCTAAGCTATCCTTAAAAAATATGAACAGTCCCGCTATGACCAGGAATAGGGCGCCCCAGTGTTCCCAGAAGAGCTTTTCCTTGATTAGAACCCAGCCGATGATCGCTGCCCACAGGGGGGCACTGTACTGTAATAGAATAGCGTTAGCCGAGGTAGTGAGTTTATTGGCAATCACAAAGGTGATCATGGTAATGGCATAGGCCAGTCCTGCGGCGAAAACCGGCAGAAATTGAGTGGTCTTACTCCTTCTCCGCTTAAACAGGAGTCTCATTCCCCCCAAGAACAGGGCGGCGATAAAACTACGGGTCCCGGCGATGAGTACTGGATGCCAGGGGACCAGTTTGATGCAGAGCCCTGAAGTGCTCCAGAGTATAGCACAGAGAAAAATAGCCCCCTGCCCAAAGGTCTGGGGGCTTTTAGTATGGGTATACTTCATGGGCTTCATCATACCGAAATAACGCCTTGAGGGGAATCAGTATCCGTGGAATCTTTTAGAATAGGCTTAAAAAAGTGAGCCTGTTTCAAAACTCGGTTAAAGCGGAAACTTTGTTTCCGATGAAATTGACTCTGGAAAAACCTAAAGCCCCCTTTTCCCTTAATCTAAGGATGCTGTTTCAAAACTGAAGGTCTGAAACCGTTTCAAGTAAAATTCTTACCAAAGAGAATCGCAATTATCCCCCGATGTATACCCTTCACCGGGTTCGACGGTTCGGGATAGGTTTCTGACATAGGCTCTGTCTGACCGCTGATTAGGATCGGTTATACGTCAGGGGATAATTGCAAAGAGCATAAACTACGACAGATTACAGCCCCATACTGAGAAGAGCGGGGAAACCCTTAAAAAGCGCAGAGATCGCTGGAACCACCGGTATGGATGTAAAGGAAGTATCCAAGGCCCTCAAAGAACTGAAACAGGACAGGAAGGATCATCCGGTCTTCCAAAAACTGCTATTACATTCTAGTCTGAAAACCCTGGAAAACCGCCATTCCCGGTTCTGCCTCGAGAGGCGATCGGTACTATCACTGGGGCTTACCATCTATCCGAATGCATTAGATTCCAAGAGGGTTTCGTTTTTTAGGTCCCCTTTGGGAAGGCATCGACAACCTGTCGTATACCCAGTTCCGGTCTATAGGGTAGAACAGGCCCGGATTATCGCCGGCGGGCTCACCTTGAACCATCCAGGCTTCCGCGTTCGCCTCTTCCTCAATCTGCTTCTACACATACCACAGCCTGAAGTGATAGCGGGCAGGATCATTTTCGTTTAAGGCGAGGGGTTGTCTTGTTTATCAGTTCCATTACCTCGTGTTCGTGAGTACATGTCAGGGTTCATCATGGCAGAGAACAGGATGGGGGCTTGAGGGGTTTAGTCAGGGAAGCATTATTTCCCATCTTAATCTACCGGTACTCTGGGCAAGACCTATAAACATGCTGCCACAAAGGCGCGGAAAAGTTTCCGGCTGCTTTCTTCGTCTAAGGCCATCTCAGGATGCCATTGCACTGCCCACACAAAGGGTTTGTTTTTCATGCAGACCCCTTCAATAAGGCCGTCCGTTGCCCTGGCCATGGGGATGAGCTCAGGAGCGAGTTCCGCAATACCTTGATGGTGACAGCTATTAACCCCAAGCCTTTCCGCTTCCAATACCTCATGGAGCGGGCTTCCCGGTTCAATCCTGACCTGATGGGCCGGTCGATTATAAGGAGGCTGCTGCTGGTGGGACAGGGCGCTTTTTGTAAACTGGGCGGGAATATCTTGATACAAGGTTCCCCCGAGCAGCACGTTGAACAACTGTATGCCTCGGCAGATACCTAAGGCGCTCTTATGGTGTTCCAACACGGCAATGGAGAACAAGATTTTTTCCATGGTATCCCTCGCTTCACAAACCGGGCCGCAAAACGCCGAAACTTCCCTACCATAAAGACTGGGGGAAAGGTCATGCCCTCCGGTAAACAGAAACCCTGCGCAAATACCCGCAAGCTGCTTCAGCGCAGCTTCATCGGTGGTGAGCGGTAGCAAAAGGGGCAATCCTCCGGCCCCGGCTATACCATCCATATATCCAGGTAAGATCCATAAACTGTCCCGGGATCCATCCCAAAGGGGCATAACCCCAATTACCGGCCTTTGCATGTCCTTACCTCCTGTTTTTTGTGTTTTTTTGACCGGGTTATCCATCTATTTATAGCATCCTGTTGCGGGATACACAAGGAGATAACCAGATCCATCAGGATAAGAAAGTTTGGAAAGATGAGACCTTTGCAGCCTGCGTCTGATTTTATCAGCAACGAGGGGCCCTCGCGGTTTATCTGGTAGACCCTAGACACCAGGGGATTTTTGGGTATAGGGTGAAGTATGTGTGGAATTACCGGATATATTGGTTACCGGCAGGCTACGCCGGTACTCCTTGAGGCGCTTAAAAAGCTGGAATACCGAGGCTATGATTCTGCGGGTATTGCGGTGCTGCATGACGACGCATTGCTCGTACGGAAGATGAAAGGCCCGCTCCAGGTGCTGGAAGCGCAGCTGACTACTGAAACCATAGCAGGATCCTTGGGCATTGGCCATACCCGCTGGGCTACCCACGGGGAGCCTTCGGATATCAATTCCCACCCTCATACAGATGTTTCAGGGCGCATCGCCATTGTCCACAACGGTATTATCGAAAATTATGCCAAACTCAAAGCATGGCTCCAGGCCCGTGGCGGGGTATTCAAAAGCGATACTGACACAGAAGTGATTGCCCATCTTATCAATTATTATTATCAGAATGACCAAAAAAATACCGCTGGTCCTGGGGATATCCTGTTGCACGCGGTGCAGCAAGCGCTGACACGGCTTACAGGCTCCTACGCCCTTGGGGTGATTGCCTGTGATTTTCCCGACCGGCTCATTGCAGCCCGGAAAGACAGCCCCCTTATTGTGGGACTGGGAGCAGGAGAGCATTTCATTGCCTCAGATGTTCCCGCCTTGCTCGCCTATACCCGGGAGGTGTATTTTCTTGAAGAACGGGAAGTGGCGGTCCTGTACCGGGACCATGTGGATCTGTTTACCGAGCATGGTGAAAAGATCATCCGTGCTCCTTCCCATGTGGACTGGGATATGGCCGCTGCGGAAAAAGGGGGGTATGCCCATTTTATGCTCAAGGAAATCCACGATCAGGCCAAGGCCTTTACCGATACCCTCCGTCCCCGTCTTACCAGGGAAGCCCAAGGCTGGGACATCAATTTTGACGAAATCAAGCTTGATGCCCGATGGGCTGAGGCTCCCCGGATCGTGATTACCGCCTGCGGAACCGCATGGCATGCGGCTATGGTCGGGAAGTATGCCTTTGAGCACTTTGCCCGGATTCCGGTGGAAGTGGATATTGCCTCTGAATACCGGTACCGGAATCCGGTGTTTAATCCTCAGGATATCTTCATCGTGATAAGCCAGTCCGGGGAAACCGCAGACACCCTTGCGGCAATGCGGCTTGCCAAGAAAGGAGGCGCTCGTATTCTGGCCATTACCAATGCAGTGGGTTCCACCCTTTCCCGGGAAGCGGATCTGGTCTTGTACACCTGGGCAGGACCGGAAATTGCCGTGGCATCCACTAAAGCCTTTACCACCCAGCTCATGTGTCTCTACCTGCTTGCCCTTAAGCTAGGGATACTGCGCGGCTGCCTTTCTGATATAAGCCGCTATCTGAAGGCCCTCAATGAGGTGGCTGATAAAGCAGCGCGTATTCTGAACAAAAAAGAGCTGATCCAGCGTTTTGCTTCCCGGCAATTTAACAAGGACAAGGTGTTTTTCATCGGCCGGCAATTTGACTATGCAGTGAGCCTTGAATGTGCGCTTAAACTCAAGGAAATCAGCTACACCCATTCCGAAGCCTTTGCCGCAGGTGAATTAAAGCACGGTCCCATTGCCCTGGTGGATACTAACACCCTGGTAGTTGCCTTGGCAACCCAACGGGAACTCTTTGATAAAATTGTATCCAATATTCGGGAAGTTACCTCCCGTGGGGCAGCTTCCCTGGTTATCACCTGGGAAGGGGAAAGGACGTTTCATGCGGTGGCGGATGAGGTGTTTACCATTCCTCAAACTGAAGACAGTCTTTCACCGCTCTTGTCGATTATCCCGGCGCAGCTTTTTGCCTATTACTGTGCGGTCCAGCGGGGAAATGATCCTGACAAACCGCGCAACCTTGCCAAGAGCGTTACGGTAGAGTAAGGGGGATCCGAGCGCCGTCAA
>JAITAI010000057.1 GCA_031284195.1 Treponema sp. | reverse complement strand
ACCAATGATATTGATAATTTTATGTCAGTAAACATGTTCCGGAATGTGCAGATCCAGGATTTTATGGGGTATCTGGGAATAGACGCTAACGGGCTTAATGTGGGTTATGCCCGGAATCTAGGGTCCCTCTATATAGGGATATGTTATGGGGGGAGCCTCATTGATGATCTGTACCGCCGGATTACCAATCAGAGTACTGACAGCGTGTTGAAACGGGATACGGAGATAACCACTGAGTTGGAGGATGGCGAAAACGACATACAGACGATTCATGGCCTTGTGGACACAGACGGAAACCCGGTTCCGGGAACGGTAATAAGCAGAAATGACGTCAGCGTGTTGCTGGGATTCGGGAATTACGGTTTGAAACTGGGATTTGCCCAGTACTTAGAGGGAACCTATATTCCTGACTATGATCGCCAGTATAATGAGCTGGTCTATGATCCCTTTACTCATGATATATTGGTAAGCCAACCCAAAGGTATGTCAAGCCGGATGCATATTACCGAGGAATTCATAAGCGGATTAAGACCCTATCTGGAATTTGGGGGGACGAGCGACGCGGGTTCGTTCCTGATTAAGCCTTCCCTACGGGCCGGGCTTGATATTCATCAATACAGCCGGAATAATCCCGAGACTTCCTTTATTTTCGATTTGGTTAGTGGAACTACGTCGCCTGATGAAACAGAGCTTAAGTATATCATCATCAACAACAAGGATGTCTTGGGGGACTTTATGGAGCCTTCGGCGGGCCTCTCCCTGGGCTTTGATTTTACCCAGGATCCCAGAATCCAAACTGAGTTTAGTTTAGATTATGACATGGCCTTTCGGCTGTATTCGAATAACAAAAAGGCAGTGGTATTTGAGACGGTCGATACGAATTTGTTAGGGCAGACCGCTGGTACGAAATCGCAGTCACAACAGGAAAATACCGAGATCACTAAATTCTATCTTACGAACCGTATTGTCCCTACCTTTAAGTTCCGTAGCGATATGGGTGAACGCTTAACCATAGGTTTAACCTTGGGGATAAACGTCGACTTTAATATCTTCAAAGATTCGGCAGTTACTAGTAACCCGAAAACACCGGATGAGCAGAGTAGTGATCCTGTGGAAAACAACACGCAGCTTTTTTCGGTGCTTCCCAAAGTGGGCTTGGGATTGAGTTTCAAATTGATTCCAGAACATTTTTTCATTAATATGGGCATAGGTATCAACGTGCTTAAATATGAAGATAGAACATCGGTCGCCACTGATCCTGATCCGGAGGATATCAAAAAGCAAAGACAGAAGACTACGGCGAGTAAGACCTTGACCTTGCCTTCCACAAATCTCGGGCTGGGCTTGACATTTTATTTCAACAAAAATATCGCAGCGGATATGCTGATCATGACATCAGGTTTGGGCACGAATGTTTCGGATCTCCTGAAATTTAACTTCTTGGTGACTATGAAATACTAAAAATCAAGAAGGCGACAGGATCGCAGATCTAAATGGTGTGATATGAAAAAAGGGATTATCAGTAAGGCAGTAACAGGTACGCTGGTTCTTCTGCTTGCCGGAGGCTGCAACACGGTATATGAATGGTGGAATTTCTCATTTGAATCCAGACCGCAGGATCCGGTAGTTTCCGCAAATCCCCCGGCAGCAGAACCTCCTCCACTTACAAACCCTGATTCATCCCCGGTAGCAGTTCACCCAGTTCTTGTTGTCCCCGCTGAATCGGTTGCAGCCCCACAAGGTGCGGCTGCTCCTTCTTCGGAGCCTAAGCTGCTGCCCTCTGCGTCCGCGCCGGTTCTAGTAACCCCAGAAAGTAAGAAAGACCCAGGGCTTGTCCAGGCTAAGGAAGCGGAAGAGGCTCTTGCCCGGGCCAAGGAGCGGCTTGACTGGGCAACGGGGATCGGCGCTCAAAGCCAGTTCCCCGCACCTTATATCAAGGCAACGACCGCATACAATACTGCGGTTAAAGCAAAAACCGTACAGAATTGGCAAGAGACCATGACCGCGGCTCAAACCACCCTAGCGGCTGTAGCGGAAATCGAATCTCTCCTAGCAGCTCTCCAGGCCAAAGAAGTGGAAGATACCCGTAAAGTAGAAAAAACAGATACAAAGTTCATTCCACCTACAGAACCGCTGCATCCGATAACCCTAACTCAAGAGAATTCGGTTAAGCCGATGGTCATAGTGCCCGTGAACAGGGAACCTCCATCCACTGGGTCGTATATAGTAAAACCTGGAGATAGTTACTGGAGCATTGCCCGTCACATTTACGGAAATTCGGCACAATGGAACCTTTTATATGAAACAAATAAACATACCATGAGAAATCCTGATAATCCCCATCTGATCTTTCCCGGTATGGTGCTTGCTATACCTGTTCTCTCTACACCGGTTCCTTCAGCCAGCCCTAAACCAATAGGAGCATCGGTGCAAACCAAGGAGAAAGAGCCTAAACTCATGTCTGAACCAGTGACCTCAAGACCGGTATCTCTAGAGCCCCTTCCGGCTCCTGAACCGGTGATTCCGCGTATCTTGGAAACGGTTCCGGCTGAGGAGTATACCGTAAAAGCCGGGGACAGTTACTGGAGTATTGCGGATCACTTTTATGGAGATGTGCAGATGTGGAAGATCCTATATGAAGTTAATAAAGACCGTATGAGAAATCCTGATAACCCCCATCTGATTTTTCCTGGTATGGTACTTACGGTTCCTGGTTTCAGAGGGTAGTCCTTAAGCAGGACCAGCACTTAGGTATCGAATACCCGCTTATAAAAAACCTCTTAGACTCAAGTGTACAAACGCTGGACTATAGTCTGGAACCACCGGGCTCAAGTCTGAAGGGACTGGCCATTCCGCAGATACTTTTTTCAAACGGGACAAAGTTCCCCAAAACCTCCGGGCCCCGTAATGCGCGCAAGCGCGGCGTCTACCTTGGTCATTCCCTACCCCTCCTCATCTATGCTCTGACGTTCCGGCACTTCAGGGATTATCAGTAATACCGGTGGTATTTGTTCCCTTGCCTTTGTACCGAAGCAGGGCCGTTTGCAAGCTAAGCGCTATAAGCGCATTATCAGGGTATACCGCTGCCCTGTTGCAGAAAAAATTATGGGTAGAGTATAGTGTTTTGAAGGATATGCAAGGAAAAATCCTCATTATCGAAGATGTTATCGAACTGGCCGATCTCATTGCGTTGTATCTCCGCAAGGAAGGATTTGAGATCCAAGCGGTAAAAAGTGCGGAAGAAGGCTTTGCCCTCATGGAAATCTGGAAACCGGAGCTTATCATTTTGGATATCAACCTTCCGGGCATGGACGGCTTTGAATTCCTCCAGCAGTACCGGCGGAGCAGCAGTACGCCGGTATTGATTGTGTCTGCCCGGGACAGCGACGAAGACCTCATAAGCGGCCTGGGAGGAGGAGCAGATGAATTCGTAACCAAGCCTTTTTCTCCCAAGGTCTTGGTGGCCCGAGTCAGGGCGCTGTTTCGCCGGTTCCGGGGCTTTGAGGAAAAAGAGCCGGGCCGGCTTTTCCGGTTTGGTCCTTTTGTACTTGACTATGAGGCATGTATCCTCAAAAAGGCGGAGCTGCGGATCCCCCTGTCCAATAAAGAATACGGCTGCCTTGCTTATCTTACCGAACATGCGGGGAAACCCCTTAATCCACAGACCATCTATGCCGGGGTCTGGAAAAATTCCTATGGAGACCTTACCACAGTCGCAGTGTATATGCAGCGGCTGCGGAAGAAAATAGAAGATGATCCGGCCAATCCCCGGTATATAGAAACCGTGTTTGGCATGGGCTACCGGTTTAACGGAGACGGAAACAGAGGGTAAATGAAAATCCAAACCCAGTTTCATCTGCTGATAACCGGTATTATTATAGTTCCCCTCCTCACCCTCCTTTCGCTCCTTTTGTTTCGTGCCTTTCAGGAGAGAACCGAGCAGGCGGAGATTCCGGTTTATGACGATACGTTCCTGGCAGAGCATATCAGCCGGCAGGATTGGGAAGCCATTTCCCGTTTTGCATCCCGGGCTAACGCGGATTTCACGATTTTCCGGGATGATTTTATGGTCCTCTATTCCAGTATTCCTGAATTCAAAACCGGTTCATTGGAAACTATCGCCAGCATAGCTGCCTTGTTTAAGGCGGAACATAAACAGTATAGCTATAACTTTGAATCTCCCTTCTGGCTTGAAGGGCATGAGTACCTGCTTATCCGCCGGCCTCTCAAAAACCCCGGACATGTAAAGCCGCCGCTGTTTCCCCTGATAAGCAGTATCATCTTCGTGATGATCCTGGTGGTATTCGCCATTGCCATGTCCCTATTCATCGCCCGTTCCATCACGAGATCAGTGCTGGTACTTGAAGAGGCCACCCGGCGGATCGCTGCAGGGGAATTGGACTTAACCCTAGATGTCCGGGGAAGCAATGAAATCACCTCCCTCACCAGTTCGTTGAATCACATGCGGGCTGCCCTCAAGGAAGCAGAAAACCGCCGCTACCGTTTCATCATGGGTATTACCCACGATCTCAAGACCCCCTTGGCCTTGATTAGAGGCTACACCGAGGCGATTAGAGACGGTCTTACCGATGATCCTGTTTCCCGTATCAGTGCAACGGATATTATTATTGCCAAAGCGGATCAACTGGAAGGGATGATCCAGGATCTCCTTGAATTGGTACGGATGGAGACCGGTGAATGGCATGGCCGCTTACAAAAGGTAGGGCTCCGGGACTTTTTGCTTAATTTTGCCCGGCGTATTGCCTTGGATGCAGAACTCTTCCAGCACCGGGTAGTAGTAGCCCTTGATCTGCCCGTTTCCCTCTTGGTTCCCTTGGACGAACGGCTTACTATCCGGGCGCTGGAAAACCTGGTCAACAACGCCATCCGGTATACGCCCGCAGGAACCCGCATCCGGCTTGCTGCAGAGGCAGGGGAAAACACCGTCACCCTTCGCATCAGTGATAATGGTCCTGGGATTGCCCAAAAGGATCTACCCCATATTTTTGAAACCTTTTACCGGGGCAGTTCTTCCCGGCAGGAACAGGGCATGGGGCTTGGTTTAGCCATCGTCAAATGGGTGGTGGAGTCCCACGGCTGGTCCATTGCGGTGAGTTCCTCTGCCCAAGAAACCTGTTTTACCCTTACCATTCCCCGGCAGGACCTCAAGGGACCCTTGAGCCAAACCGTATCTCCACGTATTCTTCTGACAACTTCTTAACCTGCAAAGGGGCTTTAAAGAATTTACCCACCCCTTTAACCAGGCCGATATAGAAATCGATCATCTTCCGGTGGGATTTGTAATGGACCTTCAGGGTATTTTCGTCAATTTCCTCTATATCAAACCGAGGCGGACGGGCGTTGGGTATGATCTTGGTTACCTGCTCATGAATTGAATCA
This sequence comes from Treponema sp., assembly GCA_031284195.1. Classification (GTDB taxonomy): domain Bacteria; phylum Spirochaetota; class Spirochaetia; order Treponematales; family Breznakiellaceae; genus JAIRLU01. The sequence goes on along the minus strand of JAITAI010000057.1, from coordinate 1,424 downwards.
ATCTTCATAAGCATGGCTTTGGCGCTGTTTATGCCGTAATAATAGGCTTTGTAATGTTTGGGGGCATACTCGTTGACCCAATAATCCCCGAATGCGTCCGATATTTGCCCGGGAGAGAGCTGTAATACATCGCCGATATGGGTAAGCACCCGTTGGATAACCGAATCATCCACATCAGAGATACTAGTAAGCTGCACATCTTCAGGCAGGCCGGAACGCTTCAAAATCTCCAGCCATTTCTGATCTCCGCCACCAACCTTCTTTACCAGCTCCGCTATACAAAGCACGATAGCCCCTTTCATGCTCTTTTTGCTGGTCAGGAGGGAAGGCTGTTCCGACACTTTAAATACCGAAACTTCATGGTTGATTTCGTTTACGCTGACCAGATTGTGCTTTACCTTATCAATGGCCGCGTCCATGAGTTTAGTCGCAACCTCTTGATTCGAAGATAAAGACTGGGAGGCTTTTACCTCTTGGGTAATAATCGAGGCGAGTTTTTCCACTTCACTCTGAATGGTCTGACTTTGGGTCAGAATGTTTCCCGACCCTTCATGAATCTCCTTAATGCTCTCTTGTATACCGGTAAACTGGCTGATCATCTCTTCCGTATTCCTTTGCTGGCTGTTGACCGCTTTTACCAGTTCGTTCTGGTTGGCATCCATGTTTTTGATGGCCGTAAAAATATTATCAAAGGAAACACTGGTGTTTTCTGAGGTATGCACCGCGTTTTCCATAGACTCCTTGAGGCTTTTCATACTGTCCGTGATGATTCGGGATTGCTTATTCGCACTTTCCGCAAGGTTACGGATTTCATCGGCTACCACTGCAAAGCCCTGGCCCGACTCACCTGCGTGGGCCGCCTCAATAGCGGCGTTCATGGCGAGGAGGTTGGTTTGACTTGCGATGCGGTTAATCACTTTGTTTGCCTCAAACACGGTACTAATTTTAACGGTAAGGGTATGTATCATCTCTTGGAGCTTGAACATCTCTTCCTTGCCGACCCCTGCATGATTATTGAGGTTTGTATAGCCGGTCACATTATCCTGGATAATCCGTTCCATGTTCTGGATACCCCTATTCAGTTCCGCAAAAAGAGAGGCGCTGGTGTCTATCTTGTCCATTTGAGTGGTAATGGCCTTACTCTGGTGGGCGTGTATCTCCTGCAAGACCTTTGCCACCTGGCCTATGCTCTCAGCCTGCACCGGAATACGTTTATTTATCGTCTCAATGAGTGCGGTCAGAGCCTTAACCCGGGAACGGGCTTCATCGATCAGCTTGTACAAGATTTCTGCATTTTCTTCAGTGTACTTTGCCCGGATCTGAATGAGCGATACGATCCGATCCATATAGGCGATAAAGGCGTTTATCCGCTCAGTCAGGTGTTTCATATCGCTGTTTTCAGGTATTCTCAAGGCTAGATTATG
>JAITAI010000043.1 GCA_031284195.1 Treponema sp. | reverse complement strand
TTCGGTAAGAGGTCCGGCGCGAATGTTCTGGTGCTCTACAGCTTCCATACCAATCGCTTTCGGGACTGGCAGACCTCTCAGGGCGAGTCCCTCGTTGCAGGCGATACCGATGATCTTTTGAGTTACAAAGTGATTTACGAGGAGAACATTGAAAAGGTTGCCTATTACGACATCGGACGGCAGATGATCGATGGGCGAATTCCTTTTGATGTGTGCATCCTGGGGGATGGCATCTTTGTTGCCGATGACTTCAGTGAAACGAGTCTTGCTTCGTACGATGTTGTGGTGAGCGCTGACTGCGGCTTCCTCACGAAAAACCAGGCGGAGACGCTGAAAAAATACGCCGCGAAAAAGCCGCTTTTTATATACGGAAGTTACGGGGAGAACCTTCCTGGGGAGAAAGATGCCGCCGTGAAAGACGGGGCGCGGTTCTGGCCGGAGCGTGTAGACCGGGAGGAGGCGTTGCGTGAGTTCTGTCGCGCTGTGGAGGATGCCTGTTACCCCTGCCGCATGGTGGACTGGGATAATGGAAACCTGTACGTTCAGCAGACAATTGCCGGCGGGGCCCGGGTACTCCATGTTTTTAATTACGGCTTTGACAAAACAGCGTACCGGACGATTCCACAAGATGTGTCAATTACCTTGCGTTCCGCGAAAGGCTTCTCTGTCCGGGGGCTTACGCTGGACGATTCGCCGGTGCAAATTACGCGCATAAGCGAAAGCGGTGATTCCCTTCGTATCCGTGCAAAGAACCTGCCATGTTACACAATGTTTGTGTTTGAAAAAAGGGAGTGAGTTTGTGAACACACTAAAACCTGGTAATCTGCGTTGTGAGTACGTTGAGAATCCCATTGGAGTACAGGCTTTGTGTCCTTCCCTGTCCTGGGCTTGCAGATTAGACAGAGCGGGAGGCCGCCAAACCGCTTGGGAAGTGAACGCCGCGACGAGTACGGAAAAACTACGAGAGGGCGTTTTTGACAAGTGGCAGACAGACAAAGTTTCAGGCGGAGAATTCTGCGGTATCCCGTGGCGGGGTGTGCCCCTGCAAAGCGCCGAGCGCGTCTACTGGCGTGTGCGTATCTGGGACGAGAACGATGAGCCTTCCGTGTACAGTGACATCGTTTTTTTCGAGATGGGCCTTCTTTCCCCCTCTGACTGGAAAGGGCGCTGGATGAGCTTCCTTGGCGGCATGATAGGGAACGGCATACAGCTCCGCTATCCCTTCAACCTGAAGCAAAGGCCGTTGCGGGCGCGGGCTTATATCGCGGGTCTCGGTTACTATGAACTCCGTCTTAACGGGAAAAAAATCGGCGATAAGCTCCTCGATCCTGGGGCCACGGATATTTCGAAGACTGTGCTCTACTCGGCCTACGATGTGACAGAAAACTTGCATGGAGGTGCAAACGTAGCGGGCATCGTGCTGGGCACGGGCTGGTCCTATGCGCCCAAGGCGTTGCTACAGATGAACATCGAATACGCCGACGGCAGCCGGGAAGAAGTAATTACCGACTGGGGCATAGGGTGGCTCGTATCCCGGGGTCCGGTCACCTATAATAGCATCTACGATGGCGAGGACTACGATGCGCGCCTTGAAAAAGACAAGTGGGATACCCCTGAATACACAAGATCCGACGAAGAGCACCAGCGGCCCGGCGGTTGGATTTTGGCTACTATTGTTGAGGGGCCCGGAGGCGAACTCGTTGGGGAAATCATGCCCCCTGTTCGGGTGACCGGTACGTTTACACCTCAACTGGTCAAAACCTTTCCTGATGGACGGGAGCTTTACGATGTTGGGACGAATATCACCGGCTGGACGCGCATCCACGTTTTTGGGGAGCGGGGTGCGTCGGTGAGATTGGATTTTGCCGAAACGCTTAACGGGGAAGGCGACCTTGAAAAACTGCCGTTGCGTATGGCACGTTGCGCGGATGTGTACACCCTGCGCGGCGATAAGGGTGTGGAGGAGTACGCCCCGCGCTTTACCTACCACGGTTTCCAGTACTTCACCGTCGAAAAACGCGGGAAGGTAACCATAGAATCGATGACCTGTGAATTTGTGCGGAGCGCTCTCCCCCGGAACTGCTCGTTTTGCTGTAACAACGATCTGTTCAACAGAATGGCCAAGGTGATGTGGCATACCGATGCCTGCAATATGTTCAGCATCCCCACGGACTGTTGCCAGCGTGACGAGCGTCACGGTTGGACCACGGATACCACCTCGCGCATTGAAAGCTGCATCTACCATTTCGATGCGGCGGCGTTCTTCAACAAATGGCTGCGGGACATCTATGACACCCAAAGCGCGGAAGGCTACTTTGCCGACACCGCCCCTCATCGTTGGGGCAGGCGTCCCTGCGACCCGCAAGTAAACACCCCTGCATTGCTGCCGCTTTTGCTTTATCACTTCTACGGCAACAGACAAGCTGTGGAAAACAGCTATGAACCGTTCAAAAAATATGTTGAGACGATAATGGTGGAAGCGGAGCACCTTATTATTGGGCGTACAAGTTTCGGCGAGTGGGCCTGCCCCAAAGATGAGTGCATTCTGGAACCCTATGGGGCGGGGGCCGTATCAAAGAGCATCAGCGCGGCCTTTGTTTCCAGCGCGTATTTTTTCTATTCCGTAAGCCTCATTGTGGAGATGGCCTCGATCCTCGGCAAGGAGTGTGAAGCAGCGCTCTATCGTGATCGGGCGGAAAATATACGCTTCGCCTTCAATAAGGCGTTTTACCATCAAGAAAGCGGCCAGTACGAAAAAGGCTGTCAGAGCGCTAACGCCCTTGCGTTGAGCCTTGGCCTCGTTGATCCGGAGAACCGCGCCAGGGTGTTGGCGAACCTCGTTGCGGGGGCGCGGGAGAAGAATACTCACTTTTCCACCGGCAACATGGGTACCAAGGCGATGATCGAGGCACTCTGCCAGGCCGGAGAGGACGACCTTGTTTATGAGCTTATGAACTGCCGCACATCCCCAAGTTTCGGCTATATGCTTGAGCAAGGCGCAAGCAGTATGTGGGAGCGCTGGGAAGCGGATCGCAACAATAACGTGATGAACGTCCGGAACCACCCGATGTTCTCCTCCTGCGCCGTTTGGTTCTACAAATATCTCGGCGGCATCGGCATTGAGCCGGATACCGATGCTTCCCGCGCCCTTCTGATTGCGCCTCATGTTCCACGTGATCTTTCCCATGTGGAGGTAACGATGGACGTTCCTGCGGGAAAAGTGTCCTCCTCCTGGAAAAAAGAGCCGGGTATATTTACCTTGGCCGTTACCATTCCGTTTAACACCAGCGCCCGTGTGGTGTTGCCGCCGCCAGGACGCCTCGGCCTGCGGGAAGACGCCCCTTTGTTTGTAAATGGCCAGGAAACCGTCCCCCGGAAAAACACGGAGGGTTGCCGCTGGATCAATATATCCGCTGGAATCTACAAGCTGATCTACGGGGGATTATGACGAGACACAAACTTTTACTTCTTGTGTGGTTCGTAAGGTTCGTGGTTAAATCCAAACGCACATGAACTTTTGTCCGGTATTGCGCCAAATTCAAATTTGGCGTTCATAATTCCACGCTCTTAAGCGATGATACCATGTCGATACTTTTGAATTTACCGCTCATGGCGGAATTGACCAGCATGGTAAAACCAGGCATGAACGCGAAACCGGCGGCGATACTGAAACCTGAAATAAACGGAGCGATTTCCATTCTTCTTCCCCCATAAGCAGGGAACAGGACAGTTCAGGAGTCAGCCGTCCCGCATAAGTCATGTTCAAGATTATTACCGCTATAACCGAGTATATCAGGATAAGCGTTGTTGTCTTGTCTATGCTCCGCTCCTGTAACTTCTCTATCGCACATCCGCTTTTAAGCACCTAGTGAAACCGCTCTATCTTCCATCGCTGTATATACTAGCCACCCTATTCATACGCGTCTTCCGCGCTGGTTACTTCTTCACTGGTCTCAAGAAACCATTCTATCGGCAATTTTCCTTTGACCGGGTCTTCCTCCTTCACCGAGATACGATGCAAAGCTATCACTTCAGACACTGTTTTAACGTTGTTTCGTATCTGAGGCCTTTTTACCGAATACCGGGTATAGCGTAAGGGTACTACCGCTTCCCGCTCAGGCGGTCACGGGGGAGCCTTACTTACACCCTCCCCGGGCATCGGTTCTTCCGTATTTCGTCCCCTATCCTCTTGTGCTCCTCCGTCTTCCGGTTCCCTCCTATCCTGATGAGCCGCGGTTCTTTCAACGACCGCGCCTTGGGGAACAACTCATCGGACTTTAATTCGCCATAGCCCCTTCCCGCTCACCGACCCTTAGCACCTTGACCCCGCAGTCCGCTCCAGGGTTTCAAGCCACCGCAAACGCTCCTGCTCCTCACCTTCTTGCTCTCGTGGCTTGCCGATGCATCCTTCGGTTCAGGCCGGTTATACCTTGTCTGGTCTAAAAGCTCCAAAACCAGCCCCTCACGAGTTACCGCAAGGCATTACCCCCAAGGGTCTTGTCCCTAATATACCCTATCCCCTCGTTCTTCAAGTGCCTGTCGTCGTTAACCCCGGTGTACCGCCAGGATCGTACCGTCATACTCAGCCATCCACCGCATCGTCGCTTCCCGGTGTGCCCTGCGGATTCCCTCCCGGTCAAAACGTTCATTGACCAACATCCGGTAGATACCTTTGGCTTCGGCCCGTTTTTCGCTTGCTTCCCAAATTGACGCACCCGGTTGTCGTATCAGGGTCTCCCTGGTCCTGACCAATCGTTCCTCCACCTGGAGTGAATGAAAATCCAGTTCGGCACATTCTTTCTCCCTGTCGAAACTTTTCCCTTGGGTCATAGACCCCTTCTAAAGTTCTTGACTTTTCAGGGAGTATTACATGAATGGGTGAAAATTGTGGGTCAAGTTTAGCCCTTGCTCCGGGGATTCTTTATTTTTCAATTTTAGGAAAATAGAAACTATAATGGCAAGTAAATATTCAATCGAAGCGGTTTTTAGACTCATCGACCAAGTGTCCGGGCCTACCAGTAAAATTGGCAGGGAACTTAATATGCTCAGCATACAGTCTAAGACCCTTAGTAATGCCCTCAAGAATGATTTTGATAAAGCCGCAAGCCGCCTTGACCGTTTAGGCCAAGCGGCTTGCCGTCTTTTGCCATCAGTAAAAAGATTTTCTCAATATGCCGTTGCCGGATCGCCAGGCGCTGTAGATGTGGGAGTAGGAATAGCCACAAAACAATTTGTTGAATTTGACAGTCAACTTTATAAAGCTGGTAGTATATTTTCAGACTTGAATCCGGGTATGGATGATTTCACAACCAAAATCGATTTAATCGGCAAGGAAGTGCGCAAGGTCGCCGCCACCACCGAATTTAACACCGAACAAACCGCCCTCGTTATTATGGCAATAGCCGGAATAAAAAGCGGACAAGCAATTTCACTTTTACCGAAAGTGGCAGATATAGCAGCCGCTGCGGGCCTAGAGCTTGACCAAGTAGTAGGCATGGCAGCGGACTCCTTAAATGTTTTTAGGAAAATGACCGATGACCCGATAAAGCTTGCGGAAAATCTTCAATATGTTTCAGATATTATGGTAAAAACCGTCAACATCGCAAACATGGATTTATCGTTATTATGGTACGGTTGGTGCTGGAGGTGCGCAATTCAAGAAAGCCAATCAGCGTATAGAAGATTTTAGCGCGACTGTAGATATTCTAGCCGCAAACACCATAAAAGACTTTGAGGCGGGAACTAAAATAAATACAATAATGACAAGACTATTAGCACCGGTTACAGAAGGGAGAAAAGCATTAAAAGCCCTCGGTATAAGAAGGAAAGACGTGCAAGAAAATTTGCTTAATTTTGTCGATATTATTGAACAACTTAGAAAATCCTTTGAAGGAATGGGGGATGCGAAACAAGCGGAATATATTAAGGCTCTATTTGGGCAAGAACAATTAACAAACCGGAAGCGTATTGATAAATGCGGGCGTAGAAGGTTTTAGGAATTATACAAAACAGCTAGAAAAAATCGTAGGGGCAACGCAACAAACGGAGGAGGTTATGCGGCAATCAATAAAAAACAACGCAATTATCCCCTTACGTATAAGTGAACCCTTTTACCCTACCCCTGTTAAAGAGCATGACCACGTTTTTTCATAATTTTTTCATTTTTAAAGCCAAACCGCCAGTTCTGATATAAGTCTCGTTAGTCTCTTATGCAGACTTTTTTTAGAAGTGGACAATGACTCTTTACGATTTCAACGCCCAATTCCCCACTGAAAAGGCGGCCATTGACGTGCACCCGGCATGGGGAGTAACTCGGCGGTGAAAGTCCGCTATACGCTTGGTAGTAGGAAGTGTTAGCCGAACGGTAAGGGTGTTCATCGCGAGGTGGAATCTGAAGGAAGCCGAAGGCAAAGTCCCGGACTGACGGACAGAAATCGCATATAAGGCACTACAGGGCGGACAAGCCTACGTCATAAGGTGTAGTCCAATACTACCCGAACCCTTGGTGTAAATGCGGCGGTTGGTGGGATGAAGGTTACTCGCCCTTACCCGGGAGATATGGACGATAGGAGGTGGAAAGGAGCGGTAGAACCCGCACCCCAACCCATACAGCGATGTATGGCTGAACGTTCAGCATAGTACGAGGAGGGGGAATGTCTTTGAAATAACGGGAGTACCAGCTGAATGGAAAGGGCCGAACGATAGGACGTCCCAAGAAGTGAGAGGAAGGTGGAACTATGTGGAGAGAGCAGAAAACGAAGCAAGGGGAACTTGACTTTGACTGTCCGATGGGGGATAGGGTGGAACCCCAAGAACCGCCGGGAGCGCGAAGCATTGAGACACGGGCAGGGACGGGGTAGGGGGTGCAAGCCCAATAGTGAACTACTGGCACGATGCTGGGGAAGGAGAATATGTTTCTGGCGTACGAAGGGGGAGTGAGGAACGGTGGAGCGGCCGGGTTAGACGGGGTGACGGTGAAAGAACGGGAACTGTACCTCATAGGGCACTATCGGGAACGGGGTGAGAGCATTGAAGGCAGGTGGTACAAGGCGAAACCTGTACGGCGGGTAGAGATACCCAAAGCGGAGGGGGAGTGCGGCTACTTGGAGTACCGACGGTGATAGACCGGATGGTACAACAGGCGGTGGTACAAGTTCTGCAACCAGTGTTTGAACCGATGTTTTCAGACAGCAGTTACAGCTTCAGGCCGGGACGGAATGCGCAGCAGGCGATACAGCGGGCCAAGGGATACTACGAGGAAGGATATACCGGGGTGGTAGACCGGGACTTGGAAAAGTTCTTTGACCCAGTGAATCATGACTTGTTGATAAAGATGGTACGGGAGATAGTGAAGGACGAGGCCATTATCACGCTGATAAAGAAGTTCCTAAAAAGCGGGGTGATGGAGGACGAACTAGTACAGGGGACGCCGCAGGGCGGGAACCTTTCACCGTTATTGAGCAACATATACCTGACGAAGTTCGACCGTATGCGTGAAGAGGGGGGACATAAGGTTGTCAGGTATGCGGATGACGGTAACAGTTACGTCAAAAGCGGACGTGCCGCCCAGAGGGTGATGGAAGGTTGTACACAGTTTCTTGAAGGGAAGCTGCAATTGAAAGTGAACCGGAAGCCCACTGGAGCTGAAGTTTCTGGGATTTAGCCTTTAAAGGCGGAAGGAAGGAATCGGGATACGGGTACATGAGAAGCCCTTGAAACGGCTTATGAAAAGGCTTAAAGTCCTGACAAGCCGGAAACGAGGCGGAAAGATGGAACGGATACGGGAAGAGATAGGGCGGCTTTTGTTAGGCTGGTTAGGGTATTGGACCTGAAGGCACCTTTGAAACGGATAAACGGCTGGTTAAGACAGCGGATACGACAGATGTACTGGAAATGCTGGAAGAGGGCACGGACGGGATGTGAAAATCTGATTCAGTTAGGAATCCCTAAAGACCAGGCATGGTCATGGGCAAATACCCGGAAGGGCTCCTGGCGTACTGCCGATAGTCCGATACTCAAACACTCACTGACTAACCAATAGCTTGAATCGATGGGATTTCCCGATGTGCTAAAACGATTTGAGATGCTACACGAGAGGATAGGGCAGGTATTGGAGATACGAGGCCTTATTCCTACCCATTGAACCGCCGTGTACCGAACGGTACTCATTGTGGTGTGAGAGGACGGCTACTCAGTTAATGGGTAGCCTCCTACTCGATTGTGTTTTTTATGCCCCCGATGAAACTTGAAAGCAAGGTGAAGGTAGGTTCTAAGGAGATCAAAAAGTATGATGAGCCACGCAGTCCGTATCACCGCCTTATAGAATCGGAGGTGTTCTCTGCTGAAGTAAAGGCAGAGCTCAGGGGGCTCTATGGACTTTACAAGCCGGTTGTTGCAGCAGAATGTCAACAAGGCTCTCTTCGCGTTGCGGGGGGGCCATTGCCGCTTAAGTCCGTTTCGACAGGAAAGATCCGGCGGCTTAAAGTTACTTTATTTAAATGAGGCATTCCGGAGGCCACCAAAGCCAGTACAGTTCTCTACGGGAAAGGAGCCGGATTTGTAGGGGCCCCTCTTTACGTAAAGAAAAACCTAATGAAAGAACCTACCCGTTTCTATGCAGTATCCTCCGGTAGTACCGGGCTTTATTTCACTTCAACCCGTTCTATTACCCGATCCGTCAGTTTTATCCCTCCGGCTTTAAGCCCTTTAATCGGATAATCTTGAGCCTTAAAACTCCCCTTGGTAGTTCTCGTCCGGGGCTTAGAGGCATAATAAGCGGTGAAGGTGAATTGCTGCCGGGTATCCACATGGAGCACCAAAGCTCCTTCAGGAACCAAGGAATACTCCTTGTTCATGATCCACCCTTCGATGATACAGCGCTTGATCCAGGGATACCCGGTCTTTTCTTCTTTATAAATGACGGTAAACACCAGCGCGGCCAAAGCCTCTTTATCTGCTACCCCTATCCACCAGGCCCCGGGGCCGATAAAGGTTTTTTCTGGAAGCTCCGCCATCACGGTATAGGTTCCATTGTGGCGGAGGATGAGGATCCGGTCGAAAGGAGAAAGGGTCGCTATCAGTTCCCCTCCTACGGCCGTGCCCAGATAGCCCCGGACCTGGTCGTACTTCAGGTCCCGGTCTTTCTTAACCACTTCCTTCACCGCAACCTTGGCGAAGGTATGAACCTCAGTTTTGCGCTGCCCTTTACCCAGTTCCTCATTGGCCCTAACCTTGGCAATGATACTCTCGAGGAAACTTACTGCATAGGGGACGATCCCTTTGAGGTGCTTGTTTATCTCCTTAATCCGGGCGGCGATTTCAAGGAGCTCTGCCTTGACTTTGGCAGTATCGTAGAGGGATATACGCCGGATAGGGATCCGGAGCAGGTGTTCCACATCCCCCGGATTCAGCCCCCGGCTTCCCACTTCCTTCATGAAAGGGCTAAACCCTTGGATCACCGCCTTTTCAATCCCCTCAGGGGTCTTCATCTTTTCAATGGCCTGGTAGATCTGTTCCTCAATGAAGATGCGTTCCAGGGTACGCAGGTGGAGCTTATCCTGGAGTTCCTTTTTTTCCGCTTCCAGCTCTTTAATCAAGAGCTTTTGGAGCTGTTGAGCATGATACTGTATTACCTGGGTAATGGTCATCACCACCGGAAAATTATCCTGAATCACCAGCAGATTGACCGAGATGGACTGCTCACACTCGGTAAAGGCAAAGAGGGCATTCACGGTTTCTTCAGAATACACCCCCCGGGCCAGGCGAATCTCGATTTCCGCCTGTTCAGTGGTAAAATCGTTGATGGACTGGATCTTGATGCGTCCTGCCTTGACCGCGGTTTCCACACTGCTGATGAGGCTTTCTGTGGTGGAACCAAAGGGCAGTTCCCGGATGATGATCCGTTTAGGGTCTGAGGTATCAAGTTTGGCCCGGACCAGGACTTTACCGTTTCCGTCTTTATACTCCGATACATCCACGAGCCCGCCGGTGGGGAAGTCGGGGTAAAGTTTGAATGATTTACCTTCGAGGCAGGCCTTTTCCGCTTCCAGCACCTCGATGATGTTGTGGGGTAAGATCTTGGTGGACATGCCCACGGCAATACCCTCAGCCCCCATGACAAGGACAACCGGGATCTTGGCGGGGAACAGCACCGGCTCCTTGTTGCGGCCGTCGTAAGAATCGGTCATCAAAGTGAGCTTGGGATTATAAAAGATGTCCTTTGCCAGGGCCGTTGCCCGGCACTCGATGTAACGGGCTGCAGAAGCCTCATCCCCGGTGAAGATATTCCCGAAATTGCCCTGCCGGTCGATAAAGAGGTCCTTATTCGCCAGAACCACCAGAGCGGACCCGATAGAACCGTCTCCGTGGGGATGGTACTTCATGCAGTGACCAACCACATTGGCCACCTTATGAAACTTCCCATCGTCCATTTCAAAGAGCGAATGGAGGATCCGTCGCTGGACTGGCTTGAGGCCGTCTTCCAAATCCGGGATTGCCCGGTCCTTGATCACGTAAGAAGCGTATTCAAGAAAGTTTTTATCAAATAGATTTTTAATAAAAGCCATTAATCCATACCTTATATATAAAGTCAGCTCTGGAGTGAGCTTATTATCAAGGTATATAAAGGGATATGAATTTGCAATGCCTGCGCTGGGGTGGCGGGCAGTGGTGAAGGCGTATTAAA
>JAITAI010000038.1 GCA_031284195.1 Treponema sp. | reverse complement strand
AAACAAGCGCTGACTATGTTGAAATTATTTTGAAACTTCGGTAAGGTCAAAAGAGTTTAAGGGGTACATAATGGCGGCATATATCATACGGCGTCTTTTGTTGATCATCCCCACCCTCTGGGCGATCATTACTATTAATTTCTTTATTGTGCAGATAGCCCCAGGGGGGCCGGTGGATCAGGCCGTTGCAGATATGCAGGGCCTGGGCCAAAACAGCGCGGTTCAGCGCATCAGTGGAAGCGGTTCTACTCAAGGACCGGGCGATGCGGATCGGATTCGGCAAAGCGGCTCCTCTGCGTACCGGGGCGCGCGGGGCCTTGATCCAGAGGTGATTGCGGAAATCGAAAAACGCTACGGTTTTGACCAGCCTATAGGAGTACGGTACCTGAATATGCTTAAAAACTATGGCACTTTCAACTTTGGAGATAGTCTTTTCCGGGGACGGTCGGTCCTGGACCTCATCGCGGAACGGCTTCCCGTATCGATCTCCCTAGGACTATGGAGTACCTTCATCATATACCTGGTGTCCATTCCCTTGGGTATACAAAAGGCCATAAAAAACGGCAGTTCCTTTGACCTGTGGACCAGTAGTGCGGTGATTTTGGGAAACGCGATTCCTTCGTTTTTGTTCGCCGTGCTTCTGGTAGTGCTCTTCTCTGGAGGAAGTTTCCTCAAGATCTTCCCCCTTCGAGGTTTAGTATCGGTTAATTTTGCGGACTTGAGCGTTCCCGCTAAGATCCTGGACTATCTGTGGCATCTGGTTCTACCGGTGGTGGCCATCACCATTGGAGGTTTTGCTACTTTGACGATGCTCACCAAGAATTCCTTTTTGGATGAAATCCATAAACAGTACGTCATGACCGCCCGTGCCAAAGGACTCACTGAAAAGGGAATCCTCCTGGGGCATGTGTTCAGAAACGCCATGCTCATCGTCATTGCCGGCTTTCCCGGGGTATTCATTGCCATGTTTTTCACTGGGTCAGTCTTAATTGAGGTGATCTTCTCCCTGGAAGGCATGGGTCTCCTGGGTTTCGAGTCCACTATGCAGCGGGATTACCCGGTGATCTTCGCTACTCTGTACATATTCACCCTTATGGGACTCCTCCTCTCCCTCGTGAGCGATGTGATGTATACCCTTATTGATCCCCGGATCACCTTCGAGGCCCAAGGATGATCGGTACTACATCTGCTCAGGCTTCTAAAAATCCGGTTCCAGCGGTTCCCGGATCAGGTGTACCTCGGAGGCTCAACCGTTGGGAGCGGTTCAAGAAAAACAAGCGGGCTTTTGTGTGCCTGTGGCTCTTTGGTATCCTCTTTGTTTTGAGCCTCTTTGCGGAATGTATCGTTAATGATAAACCCATCTTGGTCCGTTTCAACGGAAAGTTTTACGTTCCCCTTTTCCATGACTATTCGGAACTTATCTTTGGAGGGGAGTTTGATATCTATACGGATTACCGGGATCCCTACATCAAAGAGCGTATCGAAGCCAAAGGCTGGATGCTGAAGCCTCCTATTGGCTTTAGCTATGACACTATCAACTATAATTTACCGAGTCCTGCCCCTTCACCGCCTACCTGGGAAAACCTTTTCGGGACCGACGACCGGGGCCGGGATGTGGCTGCCCGGGTCATTTACGGCTTCAGGATTTCAGTGCTCTTCGGGCTTAGCCTGACCATTTTTTCCTCGATAATTGGGATATGTCTCGGGGCATTACAGGGTTATTATGGCGGAAGGTTTGACATCATCTTCCAGCGTTTCATGGAGGTCTGGTCCGGGATGCCCACCCTCTTTATGCTGATCATTCTCTCCTCGGTAGTGGAACCTAATTTTTGGTGGCTCCTGGGGATCACCTTGCTTTTCAGTTGGATGAGCCTCGTCGGGGTGGTCCGGGCGGAATTCCTTCGAGCCCGGAACTTCGAATACGTGCTTGCTGCCCGGGCTATGGGAATGAGGCATAGCCGTATCATGTTTGTGCATATTCTCCCCAATGCCATGACCTCGGCCCTGAGTTACCTTCCCTTCATCTTGGGAGGGTCTATTACCACCCTCACCTCCTTGGATTTCCTGGGATTCGGCCTCCCCGTAGGTTCTCCTTCGCTCGGTGAATTACTTGCCCAGGGTAAGGCCAATCTGCACGCCCCTTGGCTGGGGATCGCTTCCTTTGTGATCCTGGGTCTCACCTTGAGCTTGCTGGTGTTCATCGGTGAGGGGGTACGCGATGCCTTCGATCCTCGGAGGAACCCATGAAACCCCTGGCTTCACCGAATACCCATCTGATAGAGTACCGGGGTTTCAGGGCTGCCTTTGGAAACCTATCGGATCCGAGCAATACCGTCTCGTCTTCAGGTTCCATGAAAGAGGTAGTTCATGGAATCGATCTGTATATTGATGAGCATGAGACCCTGGCCCTGGTGGGGGAGAGCGGCAGTGGTAAAACCGTAAGCGCCCAAGCGCTAATGCGACTCTTGAGTGAAGATTGGATTAGCTATCCCGGAGGGGAGATTCTCTTTGAAGGCCGGGATGTGCTTAAAATGGAAGCAGAAGAACTGCGAAAGCTCCGGGGCCGGGACATGGGTATGATCTTCCAGGAGCCTATGAGTTCCCTGAATCCGCTCCATACTATAGAAAAACAGCTTGCCGAATCCCTCATGCTCCACCAAGGGCTTTCCCGGTCTGCTGCCCGGCCGCTGATTGTAGACTGGCTTAAGCGGGTGAGGCTTCATGATGCGGAACAGCGGCTCTCCGCTTATCCCCACGAGCTTTCCGGCGGGGAACGGCAGCGGGTGATGATCGCCTTAGCCCTCCTCCATAAGCCTAAGCTCCTCATCGCCGATGAACCTACCACTGCCCTGGATGTAACCATTCAAGACCAGATTCTCACCCTGATCAAAACCTTACAACAGGACTTAGGCATGGCAGTGCTCTTCATCACCCACGACCTGGGGGTAGTGCGGCGTATGGCCGACCGAGTGGCGGTAATGAAGGACGGAAGGATAATCGAAACAGGACCGGGGGACCTCATTTTTTCCGTTCCCCAGGAAGCCTATACGAAGCTGCTCATCGGCTCAGAAGCAGCTCAAGAAAGCCCGATTCTTGCTGGTCCTGCCCCGGAGATTGCAACAGTCCAGGATCTCAAAGTGTATTTTCCCATTAAAAAGGGCTTCTTCCGGCGGGTACAGGGCTATATCAAAGCCGTGGATGGGGTGAGTTTTACCTTGCGCCGGGGCCAGACCTTGGGTATTGCAGGGGAAAGCGGAAGCGGCAAGACCACCTTGGGGAAAGCCCTTCTGGGTCTGGAGAAAAGTCAGGGGAGCATCCGCATTGAAGGTACGGAAATTCACGGCTTAAGTGAAAATGCCCTCCGGCCGCTGCGGCGTAAGATGCAGATCATCTTCCAAGATCCTTACGGTTCCCTCAGTCCCCGGATGACCATTGAGCATATTGTAGGGGAAGGCTTGTTGATCCATGCGCTGGGGACCAAAGCAGAACGACGGGAACGGGTGCTGACCTGTCTCCAGGAAGTGGGCTTGGGAGACGAGGACGTACTCTCCCGGTACCCCAATGAGTTTTCCGGCGGCCAGCGCCAGCGGATCTGTATTGCCCGAAGTTTGGTGCTGGAGCCGAGCATCCTGGTACTGGATGAACCCACTTCCAGCCTGGACCGGACCATTCAGTTCCAAGTGGTTACCCTTTTAAAAGAACTCCAGGAACGGCGGGGACTCTCGTATATTTTCATCAGCCATGATCTTCGGATTCTGCGGAGTCTCTGCCATGAGATGCTCATCATGAAGCAGGGAAAGATAGTAGAAGCAGGGCCTACCGGAGCAATCATGGGAAACCCCCAGGAGGCCTATACCCAGGAATTACTGCGGACAGCCTTTGACTGATTAATTCCTTCCTGGTTTTCCAAGATATTCTCCACAAGGTGTACATTATTCCAGAGGAAATCGAGTTTCTGATGAAACCGGCTTTGCAAAAGCGGCCTCAAGGATCGCTGCTTCCCTTGGCTCTAAGGCTGCTTTTTCAAAACTGAAGTTTTGAAAAATCCTCAACATCTTATATGTTTATTCGAAAGTCTGGTTTAATACCCCGCCCCTTGGGGTGGAAAACTGGGGGGGTGGGGGATTTGTTCCCCCATATACGCAAAGATTTCAAAGAGAAATCTTCAATACCCCGGAGTTTGCTCCGGGGATTCTTTATTTCTTACAGATACTTGTTTTTCATATTTCCTTTTCAATTATGCCTAAACCGATACCGGTCAAACGTAACTGAACAACCATTTCCATTATGTCAGGGGTGTTCTTTTTGGATTCCCCCGAAAAAATAGGCCGATCCGCATTATCCATTATGATACGTCTATACGGTCTATTTCCTAACCCAAACGGTATGTACTCCTTCCAAAGTAGTCCTGAAAAACCCAGGCGTTACCATGAATAGCCCATCCATTTACCCAAAAGAGCAGAGGATTTTTAGAAATCACCAGAGAATTTCTCCAAAAAGACCGGACGGTTTTGGAGGATTTGACGGTATGATTTCTTGTTTGATCGGTTTATGGGGGTATGGACTATACTATTCATGGTTCAGGGCGATTCCGAGGCAGGTGGCCACCCCCCGTTCCTTGCCGGGAATGAGCTTGTGGATGGGAGTATTGACGGCCCGTACCTTACCGTCAGGGAACTTCAGGGCCAAGGCAGTGGAACCCCCTCCATCAAGGTTAAGACCGTCAGCAGCGCCTAATTTTTGTAATATAATGCCCACCTCAGCTTCGGTGGCTCCTATGCTGCGAAGCTGCCGTCCGTCAATGACCAGCAGATAGAGGATATTTCCATCAGCAGATACGCCGGCCCCACTTCGGGGATGCCGGGCGTTTCCCCGGGTAAACGCCCCTTCCAGGACAGCGCCGTCCCGTAGGACCGCATAAAATCCGCCTACTGCGTTCCTGATGGTGCGGAGCTGCTCTTCAGCTAATGCACCTTGGTTTACTATGGCGGCTTTTCCATCATCATAAAACACCAAGCCATCAAAGTGGGGGTGAGGAAGGGCTAGGATCGTCCCTTGAGAAACGGTTATCCCCACAATGGTCCGATCTTCCCCTTCTTTCCCTGATACAGGACTAAAGGGGTTGGTATTTATCCCTGCAAGGCAATCATAGCGCCGGACAAAACTGGTGATCTTGGTACTGGGAATGATGCCGTCCATAGTACCATCCCCGCTTGGGGGACCTTCTTTTTCGCTCACCACAATCCGCAAAGCCGGTTCAGTTACATCCACTCGTAGGGCCCAAAACCGCAGCTTTGGTTCCTGAATAGACCCTTCAAAATAGTCAATCCCAGGGCTCAAGGATGCAGCAAAAGGCTGCCATTGGGGAAGGATCTCTTCAGGAGTCACAAACTTCGCAGGACTTGTTTCAGCCGGTGTAGTAAGGGGAGAAAGGGTTCTGCAAGAAACAAAGAACAGAACCAGGAATAGATAAACCCCTGCCCATAAGCCATAAGGGGTTTTATGATAGGCTTTTGCCATGTTTAGTATACCTCGCGGTAATCAGCGTTACTGTACCGTCCTTGATTACTCCAATTACAGCAATCCCTATGGGGGACTTCGATATAATTTTGTACTTTATACTCTCGGTATACATCAAAGGTAGTACCTTTGACTGTACAAACCTATATCAAAGTCCCCCAGGATTCTAGTAATCAGCTCTGCCTTTTCGGGATTTTTTGAGCAGTTTCCGCTGAATTGCCTTTTTTTTCCGGTTAAGAATGGTCGAGGGCTTTTCATAATATTCCCGCTTTTTAAATTCCCTGATGATACCTTCTTTTTCCACCATCCGTTTAAAACGTTTGATGGCCTTTTCCAACACCTCACTATCATCTACGATGATATGCGCCAAAAAAAATCACCCCCTTTCCATTATTCTGGTGAGCATTAGTAAAAACATCTTCACTTAATCTTACCTAAAAGAGCATCTTTGTCAAGGATGGGCCGGGAAACAAAGGCGTCGGGGTCGGTGTTCTCCCCAGCTACCCGGATTTCCCAATGCAGATGCGGACCCGTGGCGAGGCCGGTTGCACCGGATTGACCGAGGACCGTACCGTTGTTTACCATAACCCCCTCTTGTACGGTGATATGGTCCAGGTGGTAATAAAGGGAATAAACCCCTGGGAGATGTTCGATGATCACCGAATTACCCGTAACAATCCGGGAACGGGCCAGGACCACCTTTCCAGCGGCACAGGCTCTGACCTCTGTTCCCCGAGGAACGCCGTAATCAACACCTCCATGAATCGAAGCTGACCGGGAACCGTCCACGTACATAAAAACCCGGCGATCTCCAAAGAAACTGGTCCTGCGGGTGGAGGTAACCGGGGCGGTAAAAGGCCCGGAGGTATATACCGCAGTCCCGGTACGGCTGAGGATACCCCATAATACCACGGCCTCAGCGGTTTTTTGAGGATCCTGGACGGTTCGGAGCGCGGTATTGGCCTGATCCAAGGGGATTTCTTCGGAAACAAAGGAACGGTTTTCAATGGTAAGATCGATTTTTCCGATACTCTTGCCCTCATATTCCACTTGGATACAGGCGGATCCTGGTCTTGCGGTACAGGGAACCGCCAGAATCGCGGCTTTAAAGGGTTTACCTTCCTTATTTATAGTGAGATTAAAAAAAGGCGCCTTAGTCAACCGTTGCCCCTGAGCAGTGACGAGTATCGCCTGGAAGGCCGTTTTAGGGTTTTCCTCTTCCTCAAGGGTCCCTGCAGTCATACCCACGGTTACCGGTTCTCCCGGTCGAGGATTCTCAGGAATAAGGACCAGCTTGACCGGTACCTTGGCATATAGCAAGGGCACACCAAAACACTGCACCAGAACCAGGATCAGCTTCATGGATCTTCGGATGAGATGAAAACCGGCAGCGCCTTTTGTTATCTTAAGCATAGCCTAGTATAGCATATCCCCAACCTTTACAAAACCGCCTTGCAGCAGGTTTAATGCCTTTGGCGTTGTTAGGAAGTACCGGCGAATTGCGCCGCGTTAAATCTAACCATGACGAAACGTTTGCGCCCTTTATATATTTTCCCCTATAACCCTCAATCTGATTTATTTTTGTGTTGAATTTATCACGAGACCTTACTACGGCTATTTCCTGTAAAATTATTTTTCCGGGCCACCCTTTCCCCGTATGCCTATAGTTCCTGTACTCTTTTTTTACGGTTTATCCCTGGGAGTTATTGGGATCGAAGGCGATCCCCTGGGTGAAGCCCTATGGCCTGGTCATACTCCCCGTTGGTATCGTAGGCAAGACCCCGGTCACGGTACTCCTGGGCATCAGCTAACCTATGAGGCTGCGCTGGGGGCTGCTCCGCCGGTTGCGCCTAGACATAACTGAAAGAAAAGCCCCCAGTAACGAGGGAAGCCCGGTTTGCCCGGTCCATGCACCGGCGGGCGGTCTTTGCAATCCCCCTCAGCGCCCTTGCATACCCTCCCGGGCTAAACCCGCCTAGAGCATAAATATAAAACACGAGACCCTGCACATAACCGGACGGTTAGCGCTTCAGGGCTAAAGCCCCTCGGGGTTCTGGCTGGCTAGGTCATTCTGCTACGCCCAGACCTTCGGTCTGAACATTCCCACGCTCACTCCGGCACATTTTGCCAGCCCTGGAAATGCTACGCATTTCCTTATTCGGGCCGCCAAACCGTCG
>JAITAI010000016.1 GCA_031284195.1 Treponema sp. | reverse complement strand
GTAGAGCATTAGGGGGCTGTAGCTTTTGGGAAAAACGACCGGTTCATCCTACTTGTAAAAAACAGGTTAGGGGGAAGGTTCTGGAGGTTTTTCTTTAACAGAGGCCCTAAGTTGCCCAGAGATAGACGTTCCTATGGCTGGATGTTTGGTTCGAGAATACCCAAATAGAGGGAATGAGTGCCAAGCATGGTTTACCAACCCTTGAAGGCAAAAAATTACAAAAAATCGATTTTGTGCTTCCATAAAGGGTGCGTGATTTGCCGAAGGGTATGATGGGTGATAAGATGGGTTATCGCTTGTTTTGCCTCTTCCGGGGACCATCTGAGGGGCGCAGCCTGGGATAAGACCTGGGCTGCTTCGGTAAGGGTATACCGGCGGCGGTTGTTCTTGAAAAATCCGATCAGACTCGTCTCCTCGCGCAAGGTGTTTAAGGCCCGGCCTGCACATACATCGCAACAGTCTGATTGGAGGCTTTGCTTTGCCCCCTCATAATTGAGGAGTCGAAGCAAAGCCGCACGACGACATGCTTTGGTATTCCGGGCATAGGAGAGGAGCAGTGCAATGCGATTCCTGCTCGCCTCAGAGGACGCCCGTTTAAGGGCCCTTTCATCATCAGGCCCCCAAAGGAGTATCGCCTGGGCAGGTCCTCTGTCCCGCCCGGCCCGGCCTGATTCCTGGAGATAGGCTTCCACCGAAGGCGGGCAATCTCGATGTATCACCGTGCGTATATCCCCCTTGTCCACTCCCATACCATAGGCGCAGGTGGCAATTAATATCCCTTGAGGATGGGTAAAAAACCAGCCTTCCCCGGCGTTTTTTTCTTCCCGGCTTAAACCTGCATGGTAAAACCGAATATCTTGGGCTGCTGATCCTTGGTTCCCCCATTCGTTTCTGAGGTAACGGGCCAGTTGTTGGGTTCCTAGCCTGGAAGAGCAGAATACCAGGGCAGGCTTGGGATGTTTGATGAGCAGGTCTCGGACCGCTACATCCCGGAGTATGCAACCCTGGCTAGCATAGCGGATATTGCTTCGGTCCGGGTTACCGATGATCCGGTGAGCCCCGAGGTTACCGAAAAGGCTCTGTTCTATTTTCTCTAGGACCGATGCCGAAGCAGTGGCAGTAAACGCAGTTACCACAGGACCCGGCGATCCCCTGATAGCATTGAGTATTCTGGCAATTTCCAAATAGCTAGGCCTGAACTGTTCCCCCCATGCGCTGACACAATGGGCCTCATCAATCACTACGTGGACAATGCCGAGTCCTTTTAGGTTTCCCAACACCGAAGCGGTCAGAAGCACCTCTGGATTGGCGATGATGAAGCGGCTTTGCCCGGAATGGAGCCGATTCCAAAGGGCCTGCCGTTCCTCTGGACTTTGACCCCCTCGGAGTATAACCGGAGCAATTCCCTGTTCTCGTAAGCGCCGTTCTTGGTCTGCCATTAAAGACAGAATAGGATAAATTACCAGAGTCGATCCTGCAAGCAACATGGCGGGAAGCTGGAAACAGAGGGACTTCCCCGCGCCAGTAGGGAGGATGACGATCTGTCTGCTTCGGTTTTCCCGGTCTTCTTCGTCTAGGAGATCTGATTCTTCACAGGAACCTGGGGTTTTAAGGGTATTAAGCCCCGGAGCAGATGCAGGGCCAGTCCCAGGCCAGTGGATAGGGATCCCTCGAGCTTCTGCTGCTTCCAGGATATTGGATACCACCAGTCGTTGGTAAGGGAACAGGTAAGGCACACCGAAAAACCCTTTCGCTGCCGCATCCAGGGGATCCGGTTCTGTAAGAGCGTAATTTTCTTCTAAAGGATTTTCCACCATAAACCTCCTTAACCTAGGTACGTGATAAAAGGCGCTCAAGAGCGGTATTGCTTCAATAGCGAGGCTGTTTCATCAAGGTAAATGGTGAAACTGGTTCTAGGAATATTTTCAGCGTCCAGACTAAGCTTTAGTCAGAGCCAAGACTCAGTTCGGGAATGAGGCGCTATTTCATCGTATATTTATCGTATATTTAAGGTAGGGATTCGAGTTATGTTATTGCTTTTAACAGATCCCGCAAAACCTGGGGATGGCCCATTCGCAGGGGTAATCGGTTCTGAGAGAGAGGGGATTTTTGAGGGACTGAGCCGGTTCTGTACTGATGGAACCCGTAAGGGTGAGAGGCCCGTGCACTGACCCAGCTTTCACCCTGAACCCCAGGACCCTAGGATCCCTCCGTCTGTAAGGTATATGGGGCTTGGATTACTTATGAGGCAATACAGCCCCTTGACATTTTTCATGGGCCACACTAGACTCAACGGAAGTCTTAAAGGGTTGTTTCTGCCGTGTTCAGCAGGGCGACTGGTGATTGTAGAAAAAATGGTTTATCAGGTATTTTATGAAAATCCGTAATTCCTTGTATTAATCGAGTATTGTTTCCTCTTTATAAGTAGGGAGGAGAGTAGGGTCGTTAATATAGGGAATAATGGAGATACGTCAAACTAAACAAACGGAGGTTTTCGATGAATGAAGCACAGCGGTCATATATTACCCTCGCAATCGGTAGTGCACTAGCCCAGGTTGCGGTAGTCTTGGGGTCTGTTCTTATGATAAGGAATGCAGGGAACGCTCAGGGTTGGTCTTTGGCTGTCTTGGTCGGACTGGGCTTGGTTTTTCTTGTCCTTGTTGCCGCTCTTTTCCTTAAGCTGGGAAGCGCCATGGGGGAAGAGTTTCAGAAAACCCAGTGGCAAGACATAGGCAAGCATAGTTCCAACTTGCAAAACATCGGTGAGCTTGGATTGAAGGGATTTGGTATCTATGTTTTGGGTGGCGGGCTTTACGGGGCGGTTCTTGTTCCTTTTGCTTCAGCCCTGGGGATACCTGATAATCAGAAAGGGGCGGTTTTTCTGTGCCATCTGGCCTTTGTTCTGGTATGGGGAATCTTCGTTTTTATTACGAGTGATAAGCAGACAGGCCTCTTTTTGATTTCCCAAGCAGTTATCCGGTATCCTTCTGATTTACGGAGACAGGGGCAATACCATAAGTTGATTATCGTTCCCGGAGGTATGATCCTGGGAAGCATACTCTTGAGTATCGGATGTTCTCTATTGGTGTATGGAGCCGCTACCGGAGGGGAGCGGGCCCTGTTGTCCAAAACCTTGATGATAAGCATCGTCAGCGCTCTTGTATTTCTGGTAGCGGCTTTGGTGTGTGCCTTGGAACAGGGTAAAGGGACGTCCACTATCTATGACTTGATCAGCAAGGAGCTTGAGCGGATTACCGTAGAAGAAAAGGATTTGAAACAGCGGATTACCATTGCTTCGGTGGACGAACTGGGGGCTATTGCAGGACTCATCAATTATCTTTGTCATGGTCTTTCTGAGAATATCAATGCAATCAAGAAGTTTCAGCGGAATTTTCTCGAATTAGGAAAGGAACTGCAACAGAATGCCCAGACTTCTGTAGGGGCCTTATCCCGGATTGCTTCCAGTGTCGATACGGTCAAGAATAAAGCCGACGCCCAGGTAAACACCGTAGGGGATTCCACAGAGGCCGTAGAAAAAGTTGCCGCTAATATCAAGAGCATGGAGAAGATGATCGATGAGCAGGCGGACAGTATATCCACTGCCTCTTCTTCAATAGAAGAAATGGTGAGTAATATTGCATCGGTCAGTACGTCCATCAATGTAATGGCGGATCAGTTTATTGAACTCATCGCCCTAGCGGAAAAAGGCAAAGGGGCGCAGATCGAGTCTATGAAGAAAATCGAACTTATCGCAGAGCGTTCTGCGGCGTTGCTGGAAGCAAACAAGGTTATATCCACCATTGCCAGCCAGACCAACCTCCTAGCCATGAATGCCGCAATTGAGGCGGCCCACGCGGGAGATACCGGTAAAGGCTTTGCGGTAGTGGCAGATGAAATACGCAAGCTCGCCGAGACCTCTGCAGGACAATCAAAGAATATCCGGGAAGAAATCAACCTGGTACAGCAGGCCATCGCGGAAGTGGTTACCACTTCCAAGGATTCGGAAAGTGCCTTTACCCGGGTTTCAGAACGGATTGGGAAAACCGATGCCATTGTACGGGAAGTCAGACAGGCTATGAACGAACAAAAAGAAGGGTCTTCCCAGATCCTTAAGACCTTACAAGTGGTCAATGACGTTACCTCTACGGTACGGAAAGGCTCCAAGGAAATGAGTACCGGTAATAACACCATGATTACCACCATCAGTCTCCTCAGGGATTCTTCCCGGCAGATTCAGCAAAATATTGAACAAATAGCATCGGGGTTTGATGAGATAGAAAGCAGCTCAAAAAGTGTCTCAGAAGTAGCGGAAAAGACCGTCAAGAACATTCACGGTATGGAGAGTGTGGTAAAACATTTCAAGACCTAATACTGAATTGGGAATATAAGCGTTAGTTATGGGGGTGGTGGACAGTAGGGAGCCTTGGCATCAGTAGAGGAGTGCACTCAGGATGAAATTACGGGATATTATTAAACTCAATTATCAGCAGTTGTTGTTTGTTATTTTGGCCTTTGCAATTATGGTAGTGGTGAGTTATTTGTATGCCAGCAGTATAGTCCGGGCCCAGTTGTTCAGTAATGGGGAAGCAGCCATAGAATCCGCCCAAATTCGGATCCAGGCGGAATTAAACCAGGCGGGAGTGTTCTTGAAAAGCACCGGTTTCTTCGTTGAAAGGATGATCCAAGAGGAAAAAACCAAAGATGCCATCGAGCAGACCCTTAAACAACTCACCCAGTGGAATAGGAATAATACGCAGGGCACTCCGGTTATCAAGGGTTTTGGGGCAATTTATGGCTTGATTCAGGGGTCTTTTTTGCTCGGTAACGATTGGACGCCCCCGGATGCCTATGATCCTGTTACCAGACCTTGGTACACTGGTGCAGATGATGCAAACGGAAAGCTTTTCTATAGCGATCCGTATATTGATATCATGAGCGGGGATTCCATTGTTTCAGTATCTGAGAAAATTATGAATACCGCCGGAGAGTTTTTGGGAATCATGGTTATTGATATCAATATTTCCGAAATGTTGGGCTTTATTGGAGAATTGAATCTTGGGGGTGAAGGGTACGGTATTATTCTTGATAATGCCTATACGATCGTGCTTCACGGACGAGCCCCCCAATGGCAGGGGCGCTCCTTTCCCTCTATAGGCTCTGAATATGCACGGCTCACTCAGGTTCTTGTTGAAAACGATACGATTTCGGGGATGGAATTTACCAATCGGGATGGGGTAAAGAGTATTGTGTTTTTTAGAACACTCTTTAATAACTGGCATATTGGCTTGGTAACTTCCAGCAGCAGTTATTACCGGGCTGTATACCAGATGGCGATTTTGCTCTCGGTCCTGGGTATGGCGCTGGTGTCTATTTTATGTTATTTTCTTCTGCGCTTGTATACCGAGAAAGTCATCGCCGACGAGAAAAACAAGAGTAAATCGAATTTCCTCGCCAAGATGAGCCATGAAATACGCACTCCTATGAATGCGATTGTGGGTATGGCGGAACTTATCCTGCGGGAACCGATTACCCATGAGGTATACGACTATGCCATGAGCATCAAGCAGGCTAGTGCGAATCTGCTTTCCATCATAAACGACATTCTCGACTTTTCAAAGATAGAATCCGGTAAGATGGAGATAAGTGAGAGCCCCTACCTTCTATCCTCGGTGATTAATGATATTGTAACGATTATCCAGATGCGGCTCACTGAAAAGCCTGTAGTGCTGCTGGTCTCGATTGATGCCAAGCTGCCAAACAAGCTCAGAGGCGATGAAGTGCGGATCCGGCAGATCATCTTGAATGTTTTGAATAATGCGGTGAAATACACGGAAAAAGGGTCGATTACCTTGTCTATTACTGGAGAAATCCATGATACCGAGTATGTACTGCTGACCATCAGGGTTGAAGATACCGGTATGGGTATCAAAAAAGAAAATTTCGACCAAATTTTTGGTGATTTTATTCAGTTTGACAAGGAAAAAAACCGAAAAATCGAGGGAACCGGCTTGGGTTTGGCCATCACGAAGAACCTATGCGAAGCCTTGGGAGGGGAGATTTCTTTTACCAGTGAATACGGCAAAGGGAGTACCTTTACCATCCTTATACCGCAGATCATAGAGGAGCCTGAACAACTCGCGGTGGTGGAAGACCCCGGAGAAAAGCAGGTCCTGATCTATGGGTTCAACCATCCCTATGTCGGTTCCATTATCAGCACGCTTGAAAATCTGGGGGTACAGACCGCCTTGGTGCAGATCCAATCCGATTTCCATGATGCCCTCAAGGAACATACCTATCCCTTTATCTTTGTTTCTCAGGTCTTATATGAGGGGGCCAAGGATATCCTTAAGCGGATGAACATACCATCCAAGTTGGTGGTGATGATAGAATACGGTGCAGACCTTAACGGTATTGACGTCTGTACCCTAACCATGCCGGCTCATGCCATTTCAATCGCAGCGGTTCTGAACAATGAGACCAGTAACCAGAGCACTTATAGGGATCCTCGGGAAAGCGGGGTACGGTTTATCGCCCCTACTGCCCGTATTCTTCTGGTTGATGATATCATCACTAACCTGAAAGTTGCCGAAGGACTTATGGCGCCCTATAAGATGCAGGTGGATAACTGTGAAAGCGGCGCCGAGGCGATTAAACTGGTACAAGCGAAAACCTACGATATAGTCTTTATGGATCACATGATGCCTGAAATGGACGGTATTGAAGCCACTAGTATCATACGGAACCTAGAAGGCAAGACAAATTACTATAAAGAACTCCCCATTATCGCCTTGACCGCTAATGCCGTATCCGGGGTTAAGGAAATGTTTTTACAGAACGGTATGGATGATTTCCTTTCCAAACCTATTGAGATGTCCCGTTTAAATAGCATATTACAAAAATGGATCCCTGAATCGAAGCGAGAAAAATACCAAGACCATAAAAAAGAAGATTTTTCTATGGATCAGGGGGATATGGTTCCTTCTACGGATACTCTGGATACGGTCGTATCTAAGGAATCTCAGGACTGTGGGCTGCCGGTCATTGACGGTGTAGCAGTGAACCGTGGTATAGAAATGACCGGGGGATCCTTGGATACGTATATGGATATCTTGGGAATCTTTTGGACAGAGAGCATGGAAAAGCTCGGTCAGTTAAACGCGTGCTTAGCCGCAGGGGATATGGGTTTGTATACCATCTACGTCCACGCGGTTAAAAGTACCGCAGCTACTATTGGGGCAGAAGCGCTATCTGAACAGGCAAAGGCTCTGGAAGTCGCGGGGAGAATCGAAGATCGGACCTATATTGAGCAATACCATGGCCCTTTCCTGGAAGACTTTACTAAACTGTTGGAACGTATCAATCATGCCTTACAAGCCTATGCATCTCAGCAAAAGTCTCTGAGGGACGGTATGGAAGGGGATACCGGGGATAGGCGAGTATTGCAGCAGGAACTGGAAGAATTGAAAGCAGCCCTGGATATGATGGATGTAGGCAAGGCAGACGAAAGTGTCAGCAGACTGCAAAAGGGAAATTGGGGTGAGCCGGTCAATCGCGGTATTGCTGAGATAAGTAGGCTTATTCTGTTATCCGATTATGATGAAGCGATTGCTTCTATTGAAACGCTCTTATCTGATGAACGGCGCTGATCTCATGGGCTTTTATCTTTTTTCTTATTGAGGTTGTTTCAAAAGCTGATCTTTTGAAACAGCAACCTTTTTTAGGCTGCTTTTTGGGGAACTAGTTTCATCGGACCTTAAGTCCGCTCTAACCTCGGTTTTGAAACTGGTTCTCTAAGTAAGGAGTATCGAGGTATGGAAACTGGACGCAAAAAAATCATGCTGGTAGATGATAACATCACCAATTTGACGGTAGGAAAAACCGCCTTAATCGACAAATACGATGTGTTTACCCTTCCTTCAGGGGAAAAGCTGTTCAAGCTGCTGGAAAAAGTGATCCCAGATATGATTCTCTTGGATGTGGAGATGCCGGAGATGAACGGTTATGAGGTGATCAAAGTCCTCAAGAAACAGGAAAAACTCGCCCATATTCCGGTTATTTTTTTGACCGCCAAAAGTGACGACGGCAGTGAGCTGCAAGGCTTGTCCCTAGGGGCCATTGATTATATCACTAAACCCTTTGTTCCCTCTCTTTTAGTAAAACGTATCGAGGTCCATCTGTTGGTGGAATCCCAAAGAAAGGAACTGGAAGCATACAATACCAATCTTCAGCAGATGGTAAGAGACAAGACTCAGGAAGTGGTAGGGTTGCAAAACGCCATTCTCCAGACCGTGGCAGAGTTGGTTGAATCCCGGGATTCGATTACCGGCGGCCATATTGAACGGACCCGTGCCTATCTCAAGATATTGATCCGGGCCATGAAACGTCATGGGGTGTATCAGGATGAAATCAGCGCCTGGGATGAGGATATTTTTTTACAGTCTTCCCAACTCCACGATGTGGGCAAAATCGCCATTAGAGACAGTATTCTCTTTAAGCAGGGAAAGCTTACCGATGAAGAGTTCACCGAGATGAAAAAGCATACCACCTTTGGGGTTCAGGTTATTGAAAAGATAGGGGAGAGCACTTCGGAAAAGGCTTTTCTTGAACATGCCAAGATATTGGCCGGAACCCATCATGAAAAATGGGATGGTTCCGGGTATCCCCAGGGGCTTAGAGGGACGGCCATTCCCTTGCAAGGACGGCTCATGGCGATTGTGGATGTATACGATGCGCTGCTTTCAGTACGGTCCTATAAAAAGGCCTTGACCCAGCAAGAAGCGGTGCAGATTATTGAGCATAAGAGCACCGGGCATTTTGATCCGGCCATTGCAGCGGTCTTTCTTGTTACGATCCCTGAGTTTGCCGGGATTGTATACCAAGAGACTACCAGTATAAACCTATAGAAAACCGTGGCACTGGGGATTGGTCCCCGGAGCGAAATGACCGGTTGCGTGTATTGGACTTACGAGCCGCGAGCTATGGGGCCCTTTGCCTGACTAAGGCTATGTCTGACCTTTGCAGGGTGCCCTATACCCCCGGAAGGTTGCTATGCGTTTACCCTGAGCTCGAGATTACCCAGATTGCGAACTAACGTTCGACGCCGATTAAGCGGGTTTAGAACGAAAAATCAGGGTAATCGGTGGGCCCTTTTCCGATGCTTAACCTATTCACCCTGGGGTTTATCCTGCTTACCTTGCCTCAACGATGGCGAAGTGTTATCGTATCCGTATGTACGGTATTATTAAACCCCATAAGATTACCGGGACGATTCGGATCCCCGCTTCTAAGTCCCACACCATCCGGCGGCTCCTTATGGCGGCATTAGGAGAGGGGGTTTCTGAAATCGAGGATCCCTTGGATTCCTTGGACGCCCGTTCTTGTCTTGAGGTGTGCCGTGCCCTTGGTGCGGTCATCGAAGAATCCTCTGTCCTTCAGGCAGACCGCCAGGGTGGAAGGGCGCTTCGGTGGTTGGTGCGGGGAATTGGAGCTGGAGCAGCCGGTGGAACCTGCAAGACCCCTGATAAACCGCTGGATGTAGGTAATTCTGGAACCACCCTTTTTTTAGCCCTCGCTGCGGCTGCTCTGGGAAAGGAACCCATAACCTTTACCGGGGATGCACAGATCCGTTGCCGCAGTGGGACGCCGCTATTGCAGGCCCTCTCGGGCTTAGGTATTCGAGTGGCATCTGCCCCTGAGGGCTGCGCCCCTATCACCGTACAAGGTCCTTGGAAAGGAGGCAGGGTGAGTCTTCCCTGTCCCACAAGCCAGTACCTTTCTGCGCTGCTTTTAGCTGCTCCCCTGGCTCCAGGAGGAACCTGTACTGAGATTGAGGTGCCCCTTCTCAACGAAAAACCCTATATTGAGATGACCCTTTCTTATCTCGATGCTCAGCACGTAGCCTATGAAGCGGCAGGGGATTGTTCTTGGTTCCGTATCAGAGGCGGCGCTTCCTACCGGCCCATGAACGGCCCGGTACCGGGGGATTTTTCCTCTGCTGCCTTTCCTGCTTGCGCGGGGGCGATTACCGGTGGACCGGTGCGGCTTCTTGGTCTTGATCCAGAAGATAAGCAAGGGGATAAGGCCTTTTTCACCATGCTCAAAGACCTAGGCGCAGAGGTGTACTGGGAAAAACAACACGATACCTGGGCTGTCTGGGTTTCACGGAAAGGTCCCCTCCGGGCAGGGAGTTTTGACTTAAATGCTACCCCGGATCTCTTACCCATCATGGCGGTCATCGCTGCCTATGCTGCAGGGGAAACCGCCTTGCTCAATGTGGCCCATGCCCGGATCAAGGAAACTGACCGGATCGCCGTGATGGCCCTGGAACTTCGGAAGCTCGGGGTATGGACTGAAGAACGTCCTGATGGGCTCCTTATCCGTGGAGGTGCTGTTTCAGCAACAAACCTTCCGGTACTGCGCGGGGGTAGGGTAGACGGTCATGGGGATCACCGGGTAGTGATGGCTCTGGCAGTTGCAGCTCTGGGTGCTGAAGCTCCGGTAGAGATCCGTGGTGTCGAGGCTGCGGACGTAACCTATCCAGGTTTTTGGGCCCTTTTAGAAGATACTCCTCGAGCATAGAAAAGGGAAAAGAAAGATAGCATAAACTAAAGTCATGCGTATTATCATAGTCGGTGCAGGTCTGGTAGGAACTCAGTTAAGCCGCAGCCTCATTCAGGAAAAACACGACGTTTCCCTTATCGAGTCTCATGAAGAGCGGGCTCGCCATGCCTCAAATCGTTTGGATTGCCTGGTAATCCACGATGAAGGAAACAGCCTCAGCGCCTTGGGAGACGCGGGAATTGCCAAAGCCGATGCCCTGGTCTGTGTTACCGGTTCTGATGAGGTAAACATGCTCATCTGCGGCCTCGCCGCTTCCCGGTATCCGGATCTGCTCAAGATAGCCCGAGTGAGAAACGACGAGTATATCCGGCTGAACCGCTCGGGTGAGCGGATCTTGGGTATCGACCGTTTCGTGCACCCTGATGTGGAAGCTGCTCGATATGCTTTAAACGCCATTGAACACGGCGCCATAGGGGATATTCTCGCCTTTGCCAACACCTCATACCAGCTGGGTTCCATCGACGTCGCCCCGGGCAGCGCCTTTGACGGTTTCTCCCTCAAGAATTTCCGTTCCCTCATAAAGGGCGAAAGCCTCGTAACCCTCCTGGAACGGCAAGGAGAGAGCATCCTTCCCAGCGGTATAACGGTCCTTACCAAGGGAGACCGAATCCATGTGTTAGCCAAAGAAAAAGAGCTGAATGAGGTTTTTAAATACGCCGGGCGATCTGAACAGAGTCTGCGAAAAATAGGCATCGTTGGTGGCGGACGGGTGGGAACCCTCATCGCCGAAGGATTGCTGTACCCGGATCAGGATCGGAACCGGAAAGCGCGCCTTACTGCTGAAATCAGCCCTACGGTTCCGGGAGCATCCAAAAAAAGATCTTCCATTTTTTCTTTTCTTAAACGGTTACTCCCCAAAACTATGCGGCGGGTGATCATCATCGAACAGGATTATGAGTTATGCAAGGACCTGGCTGCCCGCTTCCCTGAGGCCCTCATCCTCAATGAGGACATTTCCGATGAAAGTTTTGTTGCAGAAGAGCGGATCACTGACCTGGACCTCATTGTAACTGCTACAGGGCATCAGGAACTCAACATAATCACCGCGATCTACCTCAAATCCCGGGGAGTTCGCCGGGCAGTTGCCCTGGTTACGGGATCCGGCTATGGGACCATAGCCCGGCAGCTTGGGGTTGACGTAGTGATCCCCATGAAATCCGTTGTGGTGGATTCCATCCTTTCCCATCTCATGAGGAGTGGGGTGAAGGGGATTCATCGCATCGGAGACGGTAACATTGGCGTCATTGAACTTGAAATCGAAAAGGGCGCGCCTGTGGCGGATAAACCCATCACCGTGTTCCGGCTCTCTGCAGGGGGGCTTCTGCTGCTGGTCAACCGGGGAGGGGATTCTTTTATCCCCAAGGGGGATTATTGCTTTAAAGTTGGGGACCACATCATCCTGATCGCTAAAAACGGCAGTGAAAAGGAAATCGAAAAGTTGTTTGGTACGCCTCTATGAACCTGGGAACGTTGCTTAGACCCCTCATGTTCCTTTTGGGTCTTATCGCGCTGACCATGTTGATACCGCTCTTGCTGGGGCTTGCTTATGGAGAAGGCGTCATGGTGAAAACCTTCCTGGTTTGCATGGGAACCACCTTGATCATTGCCCTGCCGGTGATCTTTGTTACCCGGAAACAAAAAATCACCCTCAGCGCTGGTGACGGTTTAGTACTGGTTTTTGTGGCCTGGGTTTTTACCTGTCTTGTAGGGGCCGTACCCTACTATATCTCTGGGTATATACTCCGTTTCTCTGATGCGGTCTTTGAAAGCGTTTCAGGATTCACAACTACCGGGGCAAGCGTCATCATAGACGTAGAAGCCCTACCCCGGTCTCTGCTTTTCTGGCGGGCCATGACCCATTGGCTCGGAGGTATGGGCATCGTGGTCCTCACCGTGGCGCTGTTCCCCTTGCTTGGGATTGAAGGGTTTCTGCTCGTAAAGGCTGAAACCTCTGGGCCTGAGTCTAACAAGATCCTCCCCAAGATCACCAGCACCGCTAAAATCCTGTGGCTTATATATACCCTGCTCACCGTCCTTCAAAGCCTACTCTTATGTTTAGGGGGTATGAACTGGTTTGATGCAGTGATCCATGCTTTTTCCACCGTGGCTACCGGAGGTTTTAGTTCTCGGAATGGGGGTCTAGCTACGTACCCTTCTCCCTGGATCCATTGGGTCTGTATCATCTTCATGATCCTCGCAGGGTTCAATTTTACCCTCTTCTACCGGCTCCTCCAGGGGAAGTACCGGGATATGCTTAGCAACACCGAAGCCAAGGTCTACGGGGGGATCATCCTGGTTTCTACGGGGCTCATCATCTTATCCATGTTTTCTAGCGACAACTCCCTGGGAGGTTCTTCCTTTGAACAAAGCCTACGTTACGCCCTTTTCCAGGGAGTATCCATAGTAACCAGCACCGGCTTAAGCATTACCGACCACAGCCGCTGGCCGCCTCTTGCCCAAGGGGTCCTGTTCTGTCTCATGTTCATAGGGGCCTGTTCAGGGTCAACATCAGGGGGGATCAAGGTGATTCGTCATGTAGTGCTCTTTAAACAAATGGTCAATGAACTAAGAAGACTCATCTATCCTCAAGGGGTTTTCCTCATTACCTTTAACCATAAAGCTGGTCCTCATGAGGTGGCTCATGGGGTTGCAGGATTCGTCTTTTGTTATATGGTCTTGGTATTGCTCACTACGCTTTGGGTGAGTTCGAGTGGTATGGATTTGTTTCCTGCGCTTAATATGAGCCTCATGATCCTAGGGAATATCGGCCTGAGCATCGGGGATGAAAGCGGGGCGACGAGTTTGTATGGCTTACCGGCTTATATCAAATGGTTCCTTTCCTTTATGATGATCACCGGACGGCTTGAGCTCTGGACCGTTTTAGGATGTTTCTCCCGGGATTATAGGCATGATTGGACAGGGAGGCGTGGGTCCAGGTTTTATAAACCCTCAGGATAAACGTAACTTCTCGGAGCAGGGATCAAGGTCCTGCTAGGTGATTTTCAGCTCCTTATTCTGCTATAAAAGTGGCTCCAGGCCGCCAAAGTACAGTCCCTCTAGCAGCCTAAAGTCCAAAGGACCTGCGGATATGGACGTTTCACTTTGACAGAATCAGTCGCCTATTCCCCTGTAAGGCCTGAGCTGTATTTTGCAGGACTTCCTTTCGTATCTTAAAGAAAAAAATGCAGGGCCCCAGAAACAAGTCTCCCAACCTCCCCAAAAGTTTTTTCGATAGGTTTATCTTGAAAACACCCAGGCTACCTTGACTAAAAAGACCCCCTAATCCTATAGTTGCAAGCATTAGAGCCGTTTCCAAAACTCGATTAGTTTTAGAAACGCCTCAGCAGATACAGGTTACTGTAGAAACTAGGTTCAGTTCGTACTTTTTATAAGTGATAGGAGAGGTTAGTATGGAAAAAATTGCCAGTTTTCAAGTGGATCATCTCCGCTTAAAACCGGGAGTGTTTGTTTCTCGCAAGGATCGGTTCGGGGTTCTGGTACTCACTACCTTTGATCTCCGTTTTAAAGAGCCGAATAAAGAGCCGGTGATGGATATGCCTGCCTTGCATACCATTGAACACCTAGGAGCCACCTTTCTCCGCTCCCATAAGGAGTGGGGGAACCGGGTGGTATACTTCGGCCCCATGGGATGCCGAACTGGTTTTTACCTCATTCTGGAAGGTGACCGGAGTTCTCCAGAGATACTTCCCTTGCTGCGAGAAATGATGGACTGGATCCTCAAGTTTGAGGGGGCCATCCCCGGAGCCGCCCCTGCAGAATGTGGAAACTGGCGGGAACAGAACCTGGATATGGCCCAATGGGAAGTCCGGCGGTATGCGGAACTTGTGCAGCATCCGGCCACGGAAAACCTCAATTATCCAGAATAAGGGTTTGACCATGCGGATCCTTCAAAATCAGGGGATGTTGTAGACGGTTAATTTATTACAAAAATAGTAATATTTAACCCTAAACCCTTGACCCTATGGAGAAATTTGGGTAACTTAAAAGTACTGATGATACGGTATTACGTGCCTTTTCATCACCGACATAAAGTGTTTTGCTGTTAGCATCTGAGTTAAATAATAACCGTATTATCAGTTTGCCTCCCGGGTTTCCTCACCTCCTTTTCCCGGGGGGTTTTATTTTTTATAACAAGGTATGGGTATCTTGCTCGCTATGCCGGACCTGTGGCAGTATAAGAAAAAGGACTGAAAAACTATGAATATGAAGCCGGTGGATGAAACCAAAGAAGTGGTTGGGTTTGCGTTCTCGGCCCTTATTCGGGGCCGGGTGCAGGGAGTCGGATTTCGGTATTCCGCCATCCATGAGGCCCGCCGTCTTGGCCTTTCAGGATGGGTACGGAATAGAAGCGATGGGGCCGTGGAGGTCTGGTCCGAAGGGCCTCCAGAAAAACAGACCTCTTTTCTTAAATGGCTTCACCGAGGACCTCCAAGCGCCCGGGTGGACTCCCTCCGTTATGAACCCCGCAGGCCCACCGGGAAATACTCGAATTTTTCAATCCAATTCTAAACCGCTCACGACTAAACAAAGTAGTTTTTTCCTGACGGGATGCAGGCTAGATCTGAAGATGAAGGATTTTTGATAATAGCCAATTATCCATATTTCCTGGAAGGGAATAAAAGGCCCAATGGTAAGCTCTGGTCTTAAACAATGCAACCAAGTCCTCCAGATAGACTGCTGCTCCAGGATTCACCTGCATACAGCCAAATGCAGCTACTACGATCCGGTTTCGAGGAATACCCTGAACCGCGGTCCAGGCTTCAAAAGGTTCAAACTACCAGATGAGGGTATTTTTAGCCTACTGAACCGGTATCTCCAAACCGTATACGTCCCGGATAGAAATAGATACCCCTTTACCGGTCGTCAATACGCTTCTACTGCTGAAGGAGATACCGTGTATACATTCAGGGTAACAGCATTATATTGAAGTCATACCGTCTTTAATGCGGGTTTGCTGTTCTCCATGAAATACTCATTAGAGAGGGAAATCGAGGTTTTTTTCTAAGTCTCCAGAAGTCCCTTAGTTCTATCCGGTACAGGATGACACCTTGTCGTTTTAAGACCCCCTACAGAACCTCCATCATTGTACCGATAAAAATACAGGAGAATGGTTAAGAAAGATGGGTTTTGTAAAACCATTGAGTGTGATTTTATTCTTGCATAGTTATTTTACGTTTCCCCTTTCCGGTGCAACGATAACCTTTCTGGTTATAGAGACAGGACTCCCGCAGGACAGGCCGGTACTTGAATTTTCAAGACTCTGGGAAAGTAGTTTGATGGATGTATTTTTTGATGCAGGTCATATCGTAAGTAATGCTCCTATTATGCAGCTTCAGGTTAAATCAGCAGGAGAATTTCCCGATGAAGCCCAAGGAGAGTTAAAGGAGGCCATTGCAGGGGGCGCTGATTTTTTTATCTTAGCCCTGCTGGAGTATCAGGGTATGATCGAAGGCGCTCCCCAAAGACCCCAAACGATTTCTCTGAAGCTTTTTAGCACCAAGCCATATCGTTGTGTGGTGGAACAACAATACCCAAAGACCAGAAGCCTATCCCCGGCTGAAGAACTCCTGGAGGTCAAAAAAGCAGCCCGGACCCTCCTTGTTCATCTCGGAAGATGACCAGCGCATAGCTTGGGCGTACCTTTTTGAAGGCCAGGGTATGCTCTCTGTGCAGGATTAAGTAAAAATACCTTGTAAGGACGGGTATACGTATGAAATATATGAAAAAAAAGCAGTTTGTGGGATCTATTGTAACCGCGTGTATCCTATTACTTAACGGATCCGAATGGGAAGGAAGCATCTGGGAAGGAAATGCGGTGGTTGCTGCTCATGGGGAACTTCCTGCAGACGGACTCTACGTGGCTACCAATGTATTTCCCCGGAATACGGTGGTGTATATTACCAATCTTGAAACAGAAAAGACCGTTCCGGTTATCGTTGCCGCCAGCTTAGACAATCCAGGGCTCTTGATCACCCTTACGAGGGAAGCTGCTGAGGCTATAGGGATGCCCATAGGATCGCTGGGTAGAATCAAGATGATACAGCCTGCAGATCCAGAAGCCTTTTCTAAATACTTTGCTCAAAATAAAGGCAGTATACCCTCTGGTGAAGCCCTTGAAAGGAATGATAGGGAAGAGGGGATTTCTGAGAGCACGCTTCCTGAAAAACCCTCCCTAGGTCCTGAGAGTCCAACTACCATCGGGTCTGCAAGTCCAGATTCAGTACCTCCAGAAGATACCTCCAGCAAGGATGCTATAGAGATTCCGGATGCCTATAAACCCGGTACCCCTTCAGAAGTAAGGATAGATGAGAATCCGAATCCAGAGTTGCTGGTCCTCTCTGCAGCAGAACCAGTATCCCCAGGAACGAATCACCCTGATGTTACCCCCTTTCCTGAAACCGCTGAAGAGCCCAGGGTCACCATCAATGAGAAACCAGAAGAACGGCTGGAACAGCCGGAAACCTATTTGGCAGGAACCGTAAGTACCAAGGAGCCTGAACCACAGACCGGTAGAGGGGAAGCATCAGGCAGCGGCATAGGAGAAGGAATGCCGGTAAACCTTTCTCCTCAAGAAGGGGGAGGTCTTGCCGAAAAAACCGGAGCATCCAACACAGGAACGGAAATGCCCGATGTTAATCCTCCAGAAGCCTCCCCGCTCAGCAGTTCCGATAAAGAGTCCCTCACGATACATGAGAAACCCATCTTGGAAGAAGGTCTTGTGACGCCGGAAACCCATTTGCCCCTCCAAATTCCCCCTGTTGCCAAGGAGGTCCTTAAGATACAAGAGAAGCCGAGCACCGAAGAAGCAAATCCAGAGGGGATTGAGGTTTCTGAAGGGCCCCGATACCCTGCGGATGCATACAATCTTAGGCTGACTCCTGCAGAAGAGCGGCCTCCTCTGGAACGGGAGACTACCGGGCTTCCAACGGAAGCAGAAATAGCCCCTCTTGCTAATCCAGTTCAGAATGCCCAAAGTATCGACCCAAACTTTATCATTGATTCAATCTCGTATCCTGTGGCGGATTTTCAAGCAAACCGGGAATTAGCACCCCTCATACCACCTGTCCCGGAACCCTCTAAAAACGCTGGGTTTCCTCTGAAGTTTTCAGTTCCAGTGATCAGCCGTTTGGAAAAGGGTAAGTATTATCTCCAATTAGGAGCGTACCATAAAGCCGAACTGGTAGAGCCGGAATTATCTAAAATAGGAACCGTCTATCCCTTAACCATTCAAAATTCAGAGAGCCCTGAGGGGCCTCTTTATCGGATTCTGCTGGGTCCCATGAACCTGGGAGAGAGCGGCGCCCTTTTGCAGCGTTTCAGGGGTATTGGATACCACGACGCCTTTTTGAGATTGGGGACATAAAGAACCACTGAGGGGTAAGCGAGAAGATACCGCAGCTTTTCTTAAACTGAGCGGGCAAGCCAGCCTCCGTCCGCGGCAAGGGTAAAACCGTTCACGTAATCCAACGCAGAGGATGCGAGGAACACCGCTGCTCCTGCCAGATCCCGGGGATTTCCCCAGCGACCCTTTTCGTAACGTGTGGGCGGTACACCGTCTGAATATGAAGGATCCTTAATTTACCGATGTCCAGATGAGGGGCCCCCAAGAAGCCTTCATCTACCGGTAAGGTTGTATAACCTGAAGAGCCTACCCTCTGCAGGAATCCCCTTTGAAGCGCTAAGGGGACTTCTTTTCCCAGTCAACAGCTTAAGCAGATGAAGACAAAGCGGCCCACCGATTAAGCGGATTACCCGGGTTTTTCGTGCCGCTATTCTTAGTAAATCTGCGAAAATGAGCGTAATCAGGGGACAAGCAATTCTTAATCTGTTGACCACAGGCTTCTTCCCCCTATGTTCATCTAGAAGCTGAAAGGCATAAAACCTCCTTGGTTTAGACAGCTCATTTCCCGCTTTTTATGAACCATTCCCGAGTGTTTATTGGAGGCGCATACGTTTTGGGAAGTGAAGCTGTAAGACCTATTATAATAAGGATGTATCCTTTGACCTACCGTGAAGCACTGGAAAGATTTTTTTTATGTCACAAAGAATTAAAAAGGTACTTGCCTTCACCGTGGAGGACATGCTCATGCGTCTTGATCCGTGCACTCAGGATAAGCCCATAGAAACCTTTGCGATGGCAGCGAGGACCGATCATCATCTTGTTCCTTAAAAGAGCGCTGAAGTCTCGCAGAACTTGAGGCTTATTCCCCGGAGTAGCATGCCCTGTTGGCTGTATCGGACTTAAAGCGCCTCTAGTCAGGAGACCCTTCCTGCAGAACAGGCCGGGCCTTTGCACCCGGCCACTTACCGCTCCTCTATGGGGGCCTGAGAGGCCCCAAGACCCTGGAAGTTTTTTCTATGGGTGTATCCTGCACCTACACGCAGGGCTTTTGCATTTAAAAATTTGTCTGCGGATTAAACCATGCAGGGTAACAACCCGCCGCGTTAATGAGTGCAGGTCTTCACCAAGGCTACGGGAAAATCCGTGGGTTTTTTACTATTGTACGGTTGTACTAAGGCTTGAGAACGGAAATCCGTACAATTCCTGGACTTTTCTCAAAGATACCGAAGTAAAGGCTTTTACGCTGTACCTACACGCTTTCTGCTGACACAAAAGTTTGAATAGTATATAATTAAAATCACATGCATTACCAGGCAATCAACAACCCCAAGGTTTCAAGAGAAGAGCGGCTTTCAGCACTCAAAGCGGAGGCAACGGAAAAGCCGGGTCTTGTGAAAACCACCGGAGAAATCAATAATCATATCCATACTATCTATAGTTTCAGCCCCTATACTCCGAGTATGGCGGCCTTAAAGGCTCGGGACGCGGGGCTTGAAGCAGCAGGTTCGGTGGATCATGATTCCCTTGCAGCAGCAGAAGAGATGCTCAGCGCCGGTGCAAGCCTGGGTATCGGGGCATGTGTGGGCTTCGAGGTCCGGGTCAGTTTTACCCAGGGCCCTGACGGGCCTAGCCCGTTTACCCAACGCAAGATCAACAACCCTGATTCTGCGGGGATCCTCTACATGACCGTCCAAGGGATACCCCGGCCGTGCTTTGCCGCAGTGCAAGAATTCCTCTTGCCTATCCGGGCGGAACGGGTCCTCCGGATCCAAGCCATGACCGAAGCAGCCAATGCCCTGCTCATCGAAAAGGGTTTTGATGAAATTGATTTTGGCCACGAGGTGCGGGATGCGTCCCAATATGCCGAGGGAGGAGCAATCACCGAACGGCATCTTTTGGCCGCAGTTGCCGGTAAGATCCTCCAACGATACGGGAAAGGCTCTCCTTTAGTGCAGGGACTTAACACCACGCTGGGGATAGCGCCAGGACCCAAAATCGGGGCATCGCTTGCGGATCCGGAAAATCCCCATTACCCCTATGATCTCCTGGGGGTTCTGAAATCAGCCTTGCTCCCCCGAATATTTATCCAGCCCCAGGAAAAAGAATGTATCCCTGCTCAAACCGTGGTGGACTTTGCCCGTTCTATTGGGGCGATTCCGGCTTACGCCTACCTGGGGGATGTAGGAGAATCGCCTACAGGAGACAAACAAGCAGAACGATTCGAAGATTCCTATCTGGAAGCCCTTTTTGAGGCATTAGCCCGTATCGGTTATCAGGGAATTACCTATATGCCTCCCCGGAATACCCCGGAACAGCTCCAGCGGGTCAGGGCTTTATGTACTGCCTGGGGTTTCATGGAAATTTCAGGGGTGGATATCAACAGTTCCCGTCAATCCTTTACCTGTCCCGAAGTAGTGAGCCCCCCCTTCCGGCACCTCGTGGATACCACCTGGGCCCTCATCGCCCATGAACGGCTCGGTTCAGTGGATCCCCGGTGGGGCCTCTTTTCTTCAGAAAATCCCCTTGCAGGGGAGTCCTTGGCATCGCGGCTTGAAATCTACGCGGCTGCAGGAAGAGCGCTGGATCGCCATCACCCTGAAGCAGCGGCAATAAACATAGTAGAGAACTTACGACAAGGGAGGTTTGTATATGGAAAGGGCTGAACGAAAACTGGCGGATCCCGCTGTGGTGGCGCTGCTTATCCGGGGGCTTTATCTCAATACCGGTAGATACCCCTGGGTGCTTATGCAGAGCCCACCGGGAGAAACCGAAATCCCCCAAGAGGCATTGATCATTGATATCACCCCGGCACTATACGATCAACAATTCTTGGATATCGAGTATGCTGCCAAGATCCTGCAGGATGCCTATACGGCCTGGGAATTCGACCGGGCCCCGGCAGGGGCAGAAGCCATGGCACGGACTGAGGCGGGTAAAAAG
The DNA here is from genome assembly GCA_031284195.1 of Treponema sp. Taxonomy (GTDB): domain Bacteria; phylum Spirochaetota; class Spirochaetia; order Treponematales; family Breznakiellaceae; genus JAIRLU01. The sequence continues at coordinate 11,386 of JAITAI010000016.1, read as the reverse complement.
GCGCCTTCTTGTGTGGTGGTAAAAAATGCCGATACGGTCCAGGGGATTTATTGGATCGACCGGGACTTTGATGCGGTTAAAGAACGGATGGAGACAAAAAACGATGCTCTTTTAATAGAAAAAGTACCGCTGCCCCTTCCTGGTTTCAACGCTGCTCATCGATCTGAGGTAGTGAAGAACAAGATTGCCCTGGTAACAGGGGGGGCTCAAGGTATTGGAGCAATCATCGTTCAAAGCCTCGCTGCTTCAGGGGCCCTGGTGTTTATTGCGGATTGCAACTGGGAAGGAGCGGAAACCCTAGCGGTACAGATCAATGCCAAGGAAAGACGGACTGCGGCAATCCCCGTGGCGGTGAATGTAGCGGATGAAGCCTCGGTGAAGGCCCTGTTTACGACCCTGATACAAAACGCCGGAGGATTGGATATCTGTATCAGCAATGCAGGAGTACTCAAAGCCGGAAGCGTTCTGGAACAGAGCTTGCAAGACTTTTCTTTGGTTACGGATATTAATTATACCGGGTTCTTTCTCATAGCGAAATACGCAGGTTTATTGTTTAGGGAGCAGCACTGGACCGCTCCGCACTGGAAAACCGACATCATCCAGATCAATTCCAAGTCCGGTCTTGAAGGGTCAAATAAAAACAGCGCCTATGCAGGGGGAAAATTCGGCGGTATCGGATTGACCCAGAGCTTTGCCCTGGAACTGGTGGACTATAACATCAAGGTAAATGCCATCTGTCCTGGCAATTTCTTTGACGGGTCCCTCTGGTCTGACCCGGAAAAGGGCCTTTTCGTCCAATATCTGAGAGCCGGCAAAGTGCCGGGAGCCAAGCATATCGCGGATGTAAAGGCCTATTATGAAGCCAAGGTCCCGATGAAACGGGGCTGTACCGGCCCGGATGTGATGCGAGCCGTCTACTATATTATAGAACAGGAGTATGAAACCGGTCAGGCGGTCCCGGTTACCGGTGGTCAGGTGATGTTACACTAGGGCTTGGGAGGGGGAGGGTGAAATATGCTATTGCGGTGATCGATATCGGGATGACCAATAAGAAAGTGGCGATCTATGATGATACCCTGACACCGGTGGATGCCCGGTACCGGAATTTTCCGTCTCTCCGTATGGATGGATTGGAAACCCATGATCTGGCGGCTATGGAGGACTGGTTCACCGAACAAGTCGCCCAGTATGCCCGGCTCTATCCGATTAAAGGTATAGCCTTGAGTACCCACGGAGCTACTTTTGTAGGAGTGGGAAAAGACGGGACCCCTTCGATGCCCTGCGTGTACTATACCCATGAGCCGGGAGATGGGTTTCATGCGCGCTTCTATGCCCGGTTTGGTTCCCCAGAGGCGCTCCAGGAAGAAACCGGTACTCCCGCTTTCAAGGCCCTGATCAACACTGGCAAAGGAATCTTTTTCGCCCAGGAACACTATCCCGAGGGTTTCAAGCAGACGGTTCAACTGCTGCTCTATCCCCAATATTGGGGGTACCGGTTTTCAGGCAAAACCGGGGTTGAAGGAACCTATATGGGCTGTCATAGTTACCTCTGGGATCAACGGCAAGGGTGTTTTTCCGCGGTGGCCCAGGGTCTGGGGGTAACGACGCTCATGCCGAATCATCTGGAGGCCTCCTGGGATGTGTTGGGAACCCTGAGTCCGACATTTGCCCGGAAAACCGGTCTTCCAGAGGAGGTAATCTTCACCCTGGGTATCCACGATTCCAATGCTTCCCTGCTCCCCCATTTTGCCAAACACGGAGAAAGGGGGTTTGTACTTAATTCCACCGGGACCTGGTGTGTTATTATGAATCCCCTACAGGTCTATGGATTCGCCCCTGAAGAGCTGGGCAAAGCGGTCTTCTTCAATATTTCTGCCTTTGGAACACCGGTGAAAACCGCGATCTTTCTGGGAGGCCAGGAATTTGAAACCTGGTCCCGCCTGCTCATGGATATACATGGACGGCAGGATATGCCTCCCTTTGAGGTATCCCAGTATCGTTCCCTGCTTACCGAAAAAACAGCCTTTCTCATGCCGGAGCTTACCCCTGGTTCCGGCCAGTTCCCCCGGTCCAAACCTCGGATCATTGAGGACGGGCAGGAGTATCCCTTTACCGCTATTGCCCAGGGGAACCAGATCCCCCGAGTTTTTAAACGCTACGAACAGGGAATCGCCCTCTTAGGTATATCCCTGGTTATGCAGACCCTCACCGCCCTGGAACGGACCGGACTTGTCCCAGGAACCAGGATTTTTACCGAAGGGGGTTTTAGGAAAGATAAAGCGTACCATACCCTCCTTGCAGCGGCCCTTCCGAACAACCCGGTTTTCCTCACGGACATTGCCGAAGCTACTGCCTTAGGGGCAGCCATGACCGTTAAGATGGCTTTGACCGGTAAAAAACTACCGGAGCTTTCCGGGGATTTTGAGATAGCCTATCAGGAAGTCTTGAAAATCGGCATACCAGAGCTAGACGCTTACCGGGAGGCATGGTTAGGGTATGCAGAAAGCCCCTAAGCTGCGGATGGGCAAGACCGCCACTGTGGAGCTTAAGGGCAAAAACGGTATATTTTACCCAGATGGGAAAAATTTGCCCTTTTGTAAGCCTCTGAATCAGGGAAAAATAGGAATAAGACCTCACTATCCTCTGCTTTTTTTGGTATTCTTGGGTTATATTAAGAAAATCCTATCAAATTTACCCAAGGCTTATCTTGGCATAGGTTTTGCTTATATATGGATAAGGCCGTTGGCCTCACCAGAGAACGTGTTTCCACCAGTGCAGCACGTTCCGTAGATACAAACCTGCTTTTATGGAGTTTATATGAAAAAAAGCATTTTTTTTATCGTGCTCGCGGTTACAGTCGGAGGACTGCTCGCTGCCCAGAACCGGAATCCTTGGGGAGGACCTGATCCCAGGTGGCAAGCTGCCCCGCTGGAAACGCTAAAGGTTACTGGAAAACTCGGTATCCTCGAGGGCATGATCGCCCTTCAAGATAAGGATATAAGTTACTATGTCCTGGGGATTGAACGATTTATCGGCTTTATTGAAGGCCTCAAGGAAGGGGCAACCGTAACCATTGAGGGGTATTCCCGGTCATCCCCAAGTGGGGACTTTCGGTTTTTGAGGGCTACTAAACTCACCCTCAATAATAAAGAGTACGATTTAGTTCCGTCGGAACAACGGCTCTCCCAGGTAAGACCAGATTTTGCTTACCCCTCTCCCCGCAGGGGAAAATCCACCTGGCATTGCCGGAGAGGATACTAAACAAGATACGCTACTCATGAAGCACTGCTGAAGAAGGGATAGAGGGGTTTTACTAGGCCCCTCCCCTTGCTATAGAAAAAGCAGTGCCACGCCCATTCCCCCGATGAATACGCCCCTCACTTTATCGAGAGCAATACCCATCCCCTTTTCGCCCACTCTATCAGCGGGCTTGGTATTTCCTAGGGCCGGTGGTGGTGGGAGTTTGTGCAACTCCCTATATATAACGGTTATCTTTTTATCGAGCCTTTTTTTCAATTTTTTAAGAATTTTTGGGCTTCCCCCGCCGGTCGTGGCGGCCACCAGCCCCCCTTATGGCCTCTAGGAACCGGGCTACATCCCGCTCCTCCCAGTGGTAGGTTTTCCTCCTGTCCTCTCCCGTGTAGGGGATACCTAATGCTACGGCGTACTTGCGGATCGTTATAGCCGCATAGCCCGTCAACTTGGCTACTTCATCGCATTTCATTTTTCTTCCTATACGCCTCAGTGTATCCTTCCATTACAGGTAAAGTAACTCCGCGCGCTTCTCAGCAGAGGGAACTATTACCCGGGTAACCGTCCCTATAGCCCTCTCAGGTATTACGGATGATACGAAGCACAATCTCCGCCGAATGTTTAGATGCAACCGGGAGAAATTCCGTGAACGTCAAGGGCGATTCAGTTCCCGCAATGTCCGAAAGAGCGCGGATGATCAGGGCAGGCACCTTGAACAAGAAACAACTGTGAGCCACCGCAGCTCCTTCCATTTCTACAGCCTTCATATCGGGGAATAGGGTACGTACCGCAGCAATCCGATCCGGTTCGTGCATAAAGACGTCTCCTGACCCAATAAGTCCCCGCACATGGTTAAACCCCGGAGGAAGCTTATGCTCCTGTTTCAACGCTTCCACTGCCTGTTGCGCCCGATCGATAAGATCCTCAGGCACTGGAAATACCGCAGGCATACCAGGAAGCTGGCCAGGGGCGTAATTAAAGGCAGTAACATCCACGTCATGGTACACCAAGCCATCGGAAATAATGGCATCCCCAAAGTTGAGCATAGGATCGATACCTCCGGCAGAACCGGTGTTGATGACTAAATCCGGTTGATAGGTGGTAATGAGCAACGCGCAGCCTATGGCAGCATTTACCTTACCCACTCCGGATCGCAATAAAACCACCGGCTTTCCCTCGAGTTCGCCTGCAAAAAAATTAAAACCTCCTATGGTTTTGACCTGCTGATTTGTTAAGGCCGAACGGAGCAGCATAATTTCATCCTCCATGGCTCCAATGATTCCAATCATACTCGCTCCATCTATAAGTAGTATTTTCCCCGAAATGTTCTATCGGTATATGCCGAATTCAAGCCCTGGTTCCCATGGGGTAGTACAATTTCTACCTCGGCTTTTTGACGCGTATAGGGCTTTATCCGCCCGGTTGAGAATTTCAGTAGCCATAATATCCGTCTGGTTATCAAAGGTGAAAATACCAAGGCTAATGGTAATTCTCGGTAAGGGTATTTCCCAGGGAACCTTTAATTGCGCAATAGCAAGCCGCAGTCGTTCCGCCACATACCATGCCGATTCTGCATTGGTATCTGGCAACAGCACGGTGAATTCCTCTCCTCCAAAACGGGAGGCTACATCCTCAAGGCGTATTCCCCCTTTAATGAGAAAGGCGATATGTTCAAGCACCCGGTCTCCAGCTATATGGCCATAGGTATCATTAAAGGACTTAAAAAAATCCACGTCAATCACAATAACCGAAGATACATAATCATTACGCCGGATCCGGGATATTTCTTCTTCAAGGCGGGTCATAAAAAAACCGTAATTATAGAGGCCGGTTTTTACATCCTGCAGGGAATGATTATAATGAAGGTGATTCTGGAGGGCCAGGGAGACAAAGAACATGAGGTCCCGAATAAAGGTCAGTTCCTCCGGCTGGAACCGATCCCCCTGAAGTTTAGGGCCCACCAGTATCAGCCCATAAAACCCGTAGGGTCCCAGAATAGGGATTATCAGTTCCGGTTCCATCTCTTGTAAGGCATGGGTCGCGGTATTATATCCCATCTGTTTCAGAAGATCCGTATAGGTTAAGGGTTCAGGATGCTGTTGAAAAAAGACCTCAAAAAGGGCCAAACTCTCAATAGCAGGTCCTATATTCGTCGGTTTAAGCCCCTCATATCCCCTGATGCGGATCTCGTTTTTATTCTGGAAAGGCTTCCACAAAAACACCACAAAAGATAACAATATCCGGGTGGAAAGCTGAGAAACTGCGGTGTCCAACATAGCATCTATAGACGTATGATGAAAAACAGTTAAAGCACCGACGAAGAGGCTTTTATAGGTATCCAGTTCCCGTTTCAGACGGTCGAGGTACTGGAAGACCCCCAGGGCCTGCAGGAGCCCATACTGTTCCTGAATGCGGGGGTCTGATAAGAAATCCTCCGGTATTTTAAGCGAAGTTTCTGGGGTAGGTACCAAAGAAGGAACCTCCCCGGCCGATACTATCACCGGGTTTGCGCTGGAGGATGATACTATCGGAACTGTTTTTGGAGTATCGAGATTGTTGAGCGTATGCTTACCTATATCGCTCATTATGTCGTAGAATACCTATCGCTCATAATTTTCCGCCATTCTGCCCGTTGTTCCCGATTCTCCCATTCAACTACTTTTTTAATGGTAAACCGAGGCGTATTCTGATATCCGGTAAACCTCAAGATGCCAAAACAACCGCCTCCAATATAGGCAATGGAATCTTCCTTTTCCAGGGTTTCGTTTTCGGCAATTTTGGCGATGATACAATCAAAATGAACCGGTGTATCTGAATGTTTATCTGCTACTGCTGTAGCCAAATCCTTAATGGGTTTACCGCAATACGGACAATCCGGCACAGGAAGAGGCCCGGTAACCACTACCGGAGGAGTCCACCGAAGCCGCTCGTACATACTCCCCCGCCCTCGATCGGATCGGGAATTTTCTAGGGTTTTTCTACTGGGTTTGGTATATTCCGGCCCCGTATCAGTCCGTTCCCGGCGACGATACCCTCTGTGCCTGGCTCCTCCTCTCCCACTCATGGTCTATTCCTCCTTGACGTATATTCAGAATCTCATCACTCAATATCATAGCTAAACAATTGATTGCATCATACAGATACTTTTGATCGTTAATTTTGAGTTTCAACGATTCTAATTCAGCAGGCTCCCGATGGTGATCCCTTTGAACCGTTATCATATACACTCCATAAAGGCTGATGTAAGATGGGTAATAAGTTCCGGTCCAATAAATATAACATCAAAACGAACAGCCATACCACTATATTCTCGATGGGAAAAAAGAAAATACTTAGCGGTTTCAATGATACGGCGCTGTTTTTTCTCATCAATTCCGTAGGGCAACTCCTCAATAGGATAAACAAACCAAGTCTTAACCTCAATAAATACGATGGTTTCTCCATCCAGGGCAACCACATCGATCTCCCCACCCCTGGAACGCACATTCCGGGCGACGATATGCATTCCTGCGGCTTCCACAAATGCAACTGCCCTGGCTTCACCTTCCCGGCCTCTCTGGGACTTGTTCACCTTACCCCTTCCCATACTAGGCACCGGAGTATTCAGGAAGCCTGCTCACCCAGCTACCAGCGTCAGCCTTGCGGGGCTTCTGTACGCACCGGGGGCTGCTTTCTTTTTTTGGAAATAAGTTCCTTGATTTTGGCGGCCTTACCGATTTTACTCCTGATATAATAGAGCTTTGCCCGGCGGACCTTGCCAGGACGGATCAGTTCAACCTGGGCGATCCGCGGGGAATGAAGGGGGAACACCCGTTCAACCCCAACCCCATAGGAATTCTTCCGCACCGTAAAGGTTTTGCTCAGTTGGGCATTCTTGATGGCAATTACCAGGCCCTCATATACCTGAATCCGCTCGTTCTTACCTTCAACGATTTTAAAATGGACTTTTACCGTATCCCCTACTTTGAATTGATCCAGTTCGCTTTTCATTTGGGAGGCTACAATTTCTTTGATACCTGCCTTTATTTCACTCATTTCTCCCCCTTGGAATAACAGTGTTTATCCTGCACCGCTATTCCGTAGTTCTACTATAATGGTACGGGTTTCCCGGTCAAACAGGCCCGCTTCCTCTCCCTGGTGGATAAGATCCGGCCGCAGGGCGAGGGTTTTTTCGATTCGTTTCCGAAGGCGCCACTGCCGTATGTTTTCATGGTGCCCTGAAAGTAATACCTCTGGAACTTTAAGCATACCATACTGCTCCGGCCGCGTATACTGGGGATACTCCAATAAGCCCCCGGAAAAACTCTCTTCTTCCAGGGATGCCGGAGTGATTACCGCTTCTACTAAACGGTAGGTGGCATCAATGAGCACCAGAGCCGCCACTTCCCCCGAAGAAAGCACGTAATCCCCAATGGAAATTTCCTCATCCACATACCCGTCAATGATACGCTGATCCAAGCCCTCATACCGTCCGCACAGAAGGATAAGTTCGGCTTCCTCGGCTAGGCCTTTTGCCTTCTCTTGGGTAAAAGGCCGTCCTGAAGGGGAAAGGTAGATCACCCGAGGCTTGGGCTTTGGGACCGCTGCTACCGGCGGATCCAAACGATTAGGTATCCCCAGAGAAGCCAATGCCCGTCCCACCGGCTCGGCCATCATAAGCATCCCTGCCCCCCCCCCGTAGGGGGCGTCATCACAAGTTTTGTGCTTATCCAGCGCAAAATCCCGGATATTTACAGAACGGTACCTCAAGAGCCCTCGATTTACCGCCTTTCCCAGAATAGAAAGGGCGAAAAAAGCATCGATCAGTTCTGGAAAAAGGGAAAGGACCGTATACGTCATGTCAGGATCCCCTGTTCCAATAGGACCGCTGTACCCCTTTCAAGGCATATATCCCCGAAAAATTCCTTTCTAAAGGGAACCAGCTTTAAGTCCCCGGAACTAAGGCGGATTTCAATGAGGTGACCCCCTCCGCCTTCGAAAACATCCCTGATATGCCCTAGGACTCTGCCATTCCCCAACACTTCCAAGCCGCGAAGGTCTTCTACATAAAATTCATCCGGTTTAAGTGGCGCTGCATGGAACCGGTCAGTTATCAACTCTCCACCTCTGAGGCTCTGGGCCTGTTCTGGAGTATCAATCCCCTTGAATTTCATTCCCAGACCCCGGGTAAGCGGCAGGGTTTCTTCTAATTTCAAGACCCGTTCAACATTCCCACACCGAAGGAGCAAGGTATCAAGCTGCTTGAGATGCTCATACTCACCGGAGTAGGATCGCACCTTGACATAACCTTTGAGCCCAAAGGGAGCGCCTATTACACCTACTATAAACTGTTCAGTCACCTTGTTCATCCCCTCAATGACCATTGGACCCGGACACTCCCATCAGTCCAATATTTCAAGAACCGTGTGCTTACCTCCTTTTGCCGTTGCTGCCTGCAAGACGGTCCTGATAGACTTGGCAATACGGCCATGTTTACCGATAACCTTGCCAATATCATCAGGGGCAACTTTAAGTTCCAATATGGTAGATTTTTCTCCCTCTACAACACTGACCGATACTGACGAAGGATCATCAACCAGGGACTTTACGATATATTCAACCAGATCTTTTTCCACCTCTCCACCTTCCCTTTCGTGTATCAGGGTTTACGCTTCCCTATAAATCTTAGCGGAGTATACGACCGCAATTATAAGGATACCCGCTGCTTGTTCAGGATTTTATGCACCGTGTCGCTTAAGGTGGCTCCCTGCTGAAGCCACAGTTTTACCCGTTCCTCGTTAAACCGGATCTGCTGGTCTTCTTTTTCAATGGGATGGTAGTATCCCAGTTCTTCAATGGCTTTCCCATCCCGGGGAGCATGTTTATCCATAACCACTATGCGGTAATAGGGCCGTTTCTTGGTTCCGAATTTTTTGAGCCTAATTCTGGCGCTCATGGAGGTCCTCCTCATGGGTTCCCTCTATACAAGGGAATCCGATTAGCTGTATACATACTAGAATCTTTGCAAACTGTAGTTTAGCAAAACTTCTTTAATAACCTGGCAACGGTTCAGACTGACCGGCTTAGCGATCCGCAGCATGTACCCGTGAATTTTATGTATACAAAAGATGGAACTTTTAGTCAATGGGTATAGAGAGAGGATACCGGTATAGCATCGTTTGGGACATCTGGACCTACCATGCTGTATAATCTTAGAAGGAGTAAGTAATGTTAGCGCAGATAAAAAACGGGATCGTCATCGATCATATTAAGGCAGGGCAGGGTATCAGGATTTTTAATTGGCTCGGTTTGGATAAGACCCCCTATACGGTGGCCTTTGTGGTGAATGCCAATTCCTGTCAAATGGAGAAAAAGGATATCATTAAAATTGATAATACCATTGCCATCAACTTTGCTATTCTGGGTCTCATCGACCCTCATATTACGGTAAATATCATCGAAAACGAAAAAGTCAGGGAAAAAATCAAAATCTCCCTCCCGGAACGGGTAGAGAATGTGTTGATCTGTAAAAATCCCCGGTGTATTACCTCCACAGAAGCCTACATGCCCCATGTTTTTCACTTGGTAAACCCGGATTTACGCATCTACCGCTGTGAATACTGCGATGAAATCCGATCCGCCGGGGAGTTCCGGTGAACTTATCTCCCGGGCTTTTACTTCGAGACTTCCGTCTGGTTGATGAAACCCTGGATATGCCTGGTTCGGTCTGGATCGAACAGGGTGTTATCCAGGATGTATTCCCTCAGGGTGCGACCTTGCCTGAAACTCGGCTTCCGATGCATCGGACTATCCATGGAGGGGGAACCCTGGTCCTCATGCCCGCTTTGGTAGATCTCCATGCCCATTTCCGGGATCCTGGGTATCCTGAAAAAGAGACCTTAGAGTCTGGATCCCTTGCGGCAGTGGCCGGGGGATATGGGACGGTGGTTTGCATGGCCAACACCAAACCGGTCATTGATACCCTTGCTAAAGCGAAGACCCTCAAAAAACGCGCTGATGCCTTGGGCTTGGTGGATCTGTACCCGGTGCTGGCCTTGACCCAGGGTATGGAGGGCAAGGTCCTTTCGGATATACATCTCCTTAAAGGCCCCTTGTCCAAGACAGAACCCTGGATCCGTATGCTTTCTGAAGATGGTAAAGATGTGGTTTCAGATGAGCTTCTGTACCGGGCCTTACAAGAGGCCCATCGATTGGGAATCCCCGTATCCTGCCACTGTGATGCAGGGGGGCCTGAAGCAGAGGAGGCAAAAGCCGCAGGAAAGCCCCGGGAATTCTGGAGCCGTATTGCAGAGAACCATGCAACCCAACGGGTGATTGAACGAGCTCGGCAAGCCCAAGGGCATGTGCATATTGCCCATGTATCAACCAAGGAATCGGTGGACCTCATCAGGAAGGCCAAGGGGACCCAGCAGGAAAAAACCGGTCCTCAAGGCTTCACCCTTACCGCAGAGGCAAGCCCGCATCACCTGTGCCTCACCCACGGGACCGCTCATGCCCTGGGGGATGCAACCTGGGGCCGGGTGAATCCTCCCTTAAGAACCGAGGTGGATCGGCAAGCCCTTATCGAGGCGGTCCTAGACGGAACCATTGACGCCATTGCTACGGATCATGCCCCGCATACAGAAGCGGACAAGCTCCAGGGAGCGCCGGGTTTTACCGGTCTTGAGACCAGTTTTGCCCTATGCCAGATGGAACTGGTTTTGCAGGACCGGATCACCCTCTCCCGGCTTTCTGCTCTGATGAGCGCATCCCCAGCCCGGATCCTGGGGCTTACTGACCGGGGCCGCATGGCGCCGAAGTTTCGGGGGGATCTCATAGTGGTGGATACTGAGGCGGCCTGGCAGGTAAACCCTGATCTGTTCAGATCCCGGGGTAAGAATTCACCGGTTCCTGGGTTGCCTTGTACGGGGCGGGTACTCATAACCATATATCAGGGCAGGGTCGTTTTTGAATCTTTCCTAAGCCATGATTCTTAGTGGGGAAAAGGGCAGCAGAAAGGATTGTCCTCTTACACGGCGGGGAGTTGGGATGGGGTACATGGCAGGATATTCCTTCCCTGGACCAGCCTGAGCAACAGGGAACCTCCTAAACAGCCCTGGAAGGGGATGAGGCGGGGTACAAGAGGATCCTTCCG
>JAITAI010000292.1 GCA_031284195.1 Treponema sp. | reverse complement strand
TATTGCACCACACCCCGCTCAACCACCACCGATTCAGGATCCACCGTGTCGCCGTAAACAGGCAGCAGGGTGGCCCGGTAATTATCGTGGAAAAAGGTGGAGCCCAGGCCAGAACTGATTTCCTGGTTAAGCCAATCCAGAAGGGCCTTGTTGCCTTTCCGCACCGCAGGGGCAATGGTGTCCAGGCTGCCAATGGAACCGATGCGGGTGGCAAAACCAGGGTTCTGAATCGCCCAAGCGAAGAGCAGGGTATTGTCCTGAGACAGGGCCGCGCCCCGGCCATCTTTCAATGCGTTAAAGGCTTCGGAAATCTGATCGAATTTGACTAGTTCAATCTGAGGGTAATTTTCCGTAAAATAGGTTTCCGCAGTGGTACCCTTGATAACAATGAGTTTTTTCCCTATTAATTGGGAAATCTCCGTAATAGGATCTGAATCCGGGGAGACGACGCCCAAAGCGACCTTCATGTAGGGCAAGGCAAAATCCACCACCTCGGCCCGCTGGGGAGTTACGGTAAAGTTAGCCAGGATAATATCCACCTTGTCCGACTCAAGATGCTCCACCCGGCTTGCAGGTTCCACGGTTACAAAGTCTATGGCGTTCTCGTCACCCAAAAGATCCTGGGCAATACGGTGAGCAAAGTAAACATCATAGCCCTGAAATTGACCCTGGGCATCTACATACCCAAAGGGATGCTTGTCCGCAAAAACACCGATCCGCACTTTTCCGGCCTGCTTGATCTTTTCTACTGAATTGACCGCTTCTTTTTTTCCCCCTGCAAAGGCCGAAACCACTACCATTACAGCCAAAACACCGAGCATTACCTTTTTCATAGTGCCCTCCATCCTCCATATAAAATTAAAATTGAAATATATTCAAAAACCGGCAGCCTCGTTCCGTCTTAGGTTTAGTGAAAAAATCCTCAGGGGGGCTATCCTCGAGGATCTCTCCAGAATCCATAAACACGATCCGATCTGCGGCAGCTTTTGCAAACTGCATTTCATGGGTAACGATGACCATAGTCATCCCGCTCTTGGCCAAACCCAGCATAACATCCAGGACCTCTCGCACCATCTCCGGGTCCAATGCCGCGGTAATCTCATCAAAGAGCATAATTTCCGGCTCCATCACCAAGGCGCGGATGATGGCCACCCGTTGTTTTTGTCCTCCTGAAAGTTGCCGGGGGAAGGCCCGGTGCTTCTCATACAAACCAACCCGTTCAAGCAAAAGCCGGGCCGCCTCTTCCGCTTCTTTCCGTTCCCGCTTCTGCACCTTCAGCGGCCCCAACAGAATATTGTCCAGGACCGTCATGTGGGGAAAAAGTTCATAACTCTGAAACACCATGCCGATCTTCTGCCGGATAAGCCGCCAGTTGGTTTTTTCCGTGGTTACTACTCTGCCGTCCAGCAGGATCTGGCCGGACTGAACCGGTTCCAGTCCGTTCATGCAGCGCAGGAGGGTGGTCTTTCCACAGCCCGAGGGTCCGAGGATGACCACCACTTCCTGCTTGTAGATTCGCAGGGAAATATCCTTGAGTGCAGGAATGCCGTCATAGTCCTTGCGCAGGTGAACCATGTCCAGCAGGGGAACCTGCACCGGGTTGCTTAGGACTTGAGCTGTACCGGGTTTCACTACATCCATGCTTATCCTATCCATCATATTTGCCACCTCAACTTTGCCACTGCCGTTCCAAACGTTTTGATAAACGGGACACGGGCATACAGAGCATGAAGTAAAGAAAAAATATCAGGCCGTAGACCCAGAAAGCCGCAGTAGGGCTTTTCAAAAAATTGGATTCAATAATCTGCTGGCCCACCTTGAGGACCTCCACAATACCGATAAGGACCACCAGGGAGGTGGTTTTTATCATCCTGGTGCTGAGGTTAATCGCCCCTGGCACCAGACGACGTACTGCCTGGGGAATGATGATATACCGGTACACCTGGGATTCTGAAAGTCCCAGGGCATGACCGCTTTCGTACTGATGCCGGTGGATGCTGGTAACCGCGCCGCGAACTATGTCTCCCATCTCTGCGGTTCCCCAGAGGGTAAATACCAGGATGGACGCGGCTTCCCCGCTTAAATTGATATGGAAGTTCCGGGCAAGGCCGAAGTAAAAAATAAAGAGCCACACCAAAACCGGAATGATCCGCCAAGTCTCCAGGTAGAAACGGCAGAGAAACCGCAACATGGGATTTTGGCGGGTCATAAGGATTCCAAAGAAAACGCCCAAAACCGTGGAAAATACCACGGAGATACAGGCGATCCGGGCAGTAACCCACAGGCCCAGAAGGAGCCGTTGGAGGTTGACTCCCTCGATTAAAACCCTAATTCCCAAATCCTGCATAGCGCAACCTCTTTTCCACGAAGCGGAATAAGCCTGAAAGGGGAAGGAGCAGAACCAGATACCCCACCACCAGCATCAGCAGGGCTTCATTGGTTTTGTAGTACAGGCCGATCAGGTCTTTGGCTAGGGACATCAAATCCGCCAAGGCAACGATACTAACCACGCTGGTTTCTTTGAGCAGAAAAATCACATTCGCCCCCAGGGCAGGGGCCGCCACTGCCAGGGCCTGAGGCAGGACCACGTACCGGACAAGCTGGGACTGAGAAAGGCCGATAGAGAGGCCTGATTCAATCTGCCCCCGGCCAATCGCCTCCAAGCCTCCCCGGAAAGCCTCTGCCATATAACTACCTCCCAGGAAGGAAAGACCAGTTACCGCGCAGGTAAAGGAATCCAGGGTAAGCCCCATCCGAGGCAGTCCAAAGTAGAGGAAAAAAAGCTGGATCACCAAGGGGGTATTCCGGGAAAGTTCTATATACACAGCCCCGATCTGCTTGAGCAAGGGAATAGCGTAATACCGGACAAGGGCGCAGAAAAGGCCGATTACCAGGGAGAAAAGCACTCCAAAGAAACAAAGCTTGAGGACCAAGCCCATGGCCTCAATATATAGAGGAGTAAATTTTGCTATAAACGCCGTATCCATTGAACTCCGCATAAATCCTATAAATCATATAAGATTATTAAATATAGATAATATAGATTTTATAGAATAAATGCAAGAGTTTTATCGCAAAAAATACCCTCTTGAATATCGGTATTGCCGAAACATCGAGCCTAGAGCGCTTTCATACCCAGAGGGATGTTTTGTTAGGATGATATCCAATCTTAGATAAATGATTCAGGGATAAATTCTAGAACTACAAGGCCAATTCTACTATGGTTCTGGCGGTATGCCCAAAGAGACGTAACAGCCGGCCTAGTACCAAGGGTAGAACCGCAGACTCAGGGGTCTGCGGCTTGGCCCTTATCGCTTAATCTGTCCAGCTCGCCCTATTCCCGGTAGATAAACTGGTAGTTTCCCCCACCGTGGTATTTCTCTTTCGTGAAGAACTACCGGCATATACTGCACATTACCGGAAAATGCGGTATTCTTCAGTTCCTTTCCCGTTATATCCGCGCCTGTGGGATCTGAACCGTAGATGACGTCGCTGGTACTGCCCTCGTCTCTGGGGCTTTCATAAAAGTCCCGCTGCTAGAGACATACACTCCTCCGTAGGAAGAGGACACAATGTGACCGGAGGTGGTACCACCGGTACTCAAAATGATGTGAGTAACCCACCTGGCCGAGGGTGCGTCTCACCCCTTCAAGTCCTACTACTCTAACCGATAGTATACCAGGGGTTATAAAAAGTTTCGCAATTATCCCCCGATGTATACCCCTTCACAGGGTTCGACGGTTCGAGACAGGTTTCTGACATAGGCTATGTCTGACCTCTGATTATGATCGGTTATATGTCAAGGGATAATTGCGAAAAGTCTTATCCAGCGCCCCAGGTGAGCCTCTGAGAGAAACTCCCAGACCCTGTCGAACCAGAAAAGGTAAGGGATCGAAGGAATGTATCCAGATCGCTGCCTCCCCAAGACCTCGCTCCGAACTATCTTTAGAAAAACCCATGAGAGGGAACCTATAACCTCCTTGCGGTACCTGATACCGACTCCCCCTATTTAAGGACTGGTCTTTTCTTTATACCCTTCCCGATCTATCGGAACAGGGACGGTATGGGCTATACTGGTCTCATGCAAAAGAGTCATAACTCACCGGGGATTGATCCGGCAACAATCAAAGCCTTTGCCCTGGATTTAGACGGTACCTGTCTTGGACTCAATGGTTCTTTGAGCGACCGTACGATTCGCGCCCTCAAAATCTGTCTTCACCGGGGTATCCAGGTGATCATTTGTACGGGCCGTTCCATAGACGCTGCGGAACAGTACCGGCTGGCCATTGGCGCAGAGGGGCCCATGGTGTATTTCAATGGCGCCGAAGTGGTGGATATGCCCGCTGAAACGATGGTGAAGGCCACCTTCCTGAACCTTGAGGCGGTTGATTACTGCGTGGACCTATCCCGGAGTAGGGGGCTTTATTATCAGGTGTATTTTCCCGGGACCCCGGAACACCCGCGGGGTATACTCATGGCGGAACACCAAGCTCAAGAAACCGAGATGTACCGTATCCATACGGGTATACAAGCGATGATTGGAGACCTGAAACAAGCCCTTACCCGGCCCGGTCTTACAGGCTGCGTTAAAGGTATGTTTATTGCAGACCCTTTGTTCCATGAGGATATCCGGTCTCAATTAGTGGAACGTTTTGGTAAAGGTATCTATATAGCACGAACATCGCGAACCTTTTTGGAGATTATGGATGCAGAGGTTTCCAAAGGCATGGGTCTCCGCTGTGCCTTGGCATACCAGGGTCTTCAAGACGCCCCGGTTATCGCCTTTGGGGATGAGGAGAACGACCTTCCCCTGTTTGAGGCTGCAACCTATGCTGCGGCTCCGGCCAATGCCAAAGAATCGGTCCTGAAGGCTGCGGATATACAATTCGGTCCCAATACCGAGGAGGGATTGGCGGAATTGCTAGAACAGATGTTTGGATAAACCCTGTGCTGGTAATCCTACTTACGCCAGGCTTCTGCTTGGTCTATTGAAATAAAAATGATGTCAGGGTATAGTCCTTATACTTAGTGGGTTGCATTACCTATAGTGCGTTTTGAGGACTGTGGAGGAATATGAGGAATAGTATAGAAGAAAGGGCTTCCACGGCATCTCAAAAGTGCTGCGCCGGGACTCGCTAAAGTTTTGTTTATTAAGAGGTTATACCATGATTACTAAAATCGCTTTACGGAAAGAGATGAAACAGCGTCTTGCATCCTTTCCCTCGGAGAGGTTTCATGAAGAAGGCCTACAAGCTGCTTCTCGTATACGAAGCCTGCCCCTCTGGTCACAATACGAAACCATATTATTCTACCTTTCGATGGACCTTGAAATTGATACAGAACCTCTTTTGGAGACCGCATTCTTGGATAAAAAAAGGATTTTTGCCCCCAAGGTTGCCGGTGAGGATCTGCATTTCTTTCGTATTTATGGCCTATCCGGTCCTTGGCATTACGGGGCCTTTGCCATTCGGGAGCCTCAAACGGATAAACCAGAGGATCTATTGAAACCCCAGGACTTTCCAGCCCTGATTATCGTACCGGGAGTGGCCTTTACCAAAGAAGGGGACCGGATGGGGCATGGAAGAGGGTATTACGACCGTTTTTTAGAATCCTTGGACAAACAGCATTTATCATATTCCACCTTGGGTATATGTATGGAAGCCCAGATTGTTCCTGAGGTTCCCACGGAAAGGTGGGATAAAAAAATGGATGCCTTCTGTTTTGGCGGGAATATATAGCCCCTTTATTCTAAAACAGAAAATCCCTGAGACATGGTGGGGTGTGTATACTTGAGGCTGTTTTAAAAGAGTAGATTTTGAGACTGCTGCTGATACGAGCATCCATCAATAGGAAGTGATATTTTTATATGGCCAGTAATCTCTTGGGCTCTAATTCCCCTGGGCTATCCTGGAAATTTGGGTAGTGCCGGGGGAAGTATTGAAAGAAGTCTTATGGAGAAACTATTTATGGTGGTTGTGAAGGGTATATCAAACTAGAACTCTATGGGATAGATGGGAGGGAGTTAGAATCAGCGTCGAGGAGGGATACACGTTTTGATTGAAGAAAAGCATAGAGCAGTAGGAGGGGAAAGGAACTGTTACCGAAGAAGAGAAAGGCGGCGGTGAAAGGGATATTGAGGAAGTGGAAGGGGCGGTTGGTAAAGGTAGAAAGGGTATTCGGACAGATTAATTAGAAAGGAAGTTTTCCCGGAAACCAGGAATAAGGGTAAAGAATCCATCAACGATTAGACTGTTAAGGAAGACAGGAAGGAACAAAGAGGTGGGAAATAAAGAAGAGAAACAAAGGAAAAGAAAAGGATTAGAAAGATTTAAGTGAGGGATTTTTCGGATAGAACCGGTGCGAGTATGTGGGTGCGCTGCAGTTCATAGAGCTTCTCGGTGGGGGTAAAGTCCGAAAGACACACAAAGGATAAGCCGGTCATAATATCATTGTAAAAATCGCTGTACTTCCGCCATACTCCATCATACCCTAGAGGCCGCAGCGGCCGTCCTTGGATACCCCGATACTCCATCTGGACATACTCATTATCGGCTAGATACTCAAAGAAACGGGTGATCTCTAAAATCTTGAGTTTCTTGCGTTCACATTCTCCTCTAAAGATCTCCCTGGAACTCCGTTGCTCTGCAGGCCGGGGATCGTA
>JAITAI010000273.1 GCA_031284195.1 Treponema sp. | reverse complement strand
ATAGAAAATAGGAGAAGAACCTAGTATGGCCATCATTGATGCAGTGAAACGGATACGGGAACGGATAGAGGAAGCCTGTATCCGTTCTGGTAGGAACTGTGCTGAGATTCAGCTCATGGGGGTGTCGAAGTTTCAGGACATAGGGAAAATCGAAAAAGCCTGGCAGGCAGGAATCCGGCTTTTTGGGGAAAGCAGGGTACAGGAAGCGGTTGAAAAATTTATCCCCTTTAAGCAGCAGCATCCTGAAACGGAACTGCACCTCATCGGTTCCCTCCAGCGTAATAAGGCAAAGGTTGCGGTTTCCCTTTTTGAGGGTATTCAGTCGGTAGATCGGGAGGCGCTGATCACTGAATTGGGGACCTGGACCAAGCAGCGGGATAAGCCCTTGGGGATCCTCTTAGAGTTCCATACCGGGGAGGAGACGAAAAGCGGTTTTCCCGATGAGGAGCATCTATACCGAGCCACGGAAAAGGTCCTATCCTATCCAGGGCTTCTCCTGCGGGGACTGATGACCATGGCGCCCTATACCGATGATGAGGTACAGATTCGTGCAGCCTTCCGGTCCTTGGTTTCTGTCCGGGATAAACTAGCCTCCCGGTTTCCCTCTTGTGATTGGTCCTGCCTTTCTATGGGAATGTCCCAGGACTTTGAAATTGCCATCGAAGAAGGGTCCACCTTGATCAGAATAGGAACCGCCCTATTTGGGGAACAGGACCTATGAAGCGGATCCTACTCCTGGCCCTTGGTTTATGCTGGTGGGCCCTCTTGCCGATCCATACCCAAACAACGACTACCCCTGCGCAGAAGGCCACCGGGTTCTTTGATACTACTGGTTTTCCTCAATGGGTGAAGGATCTCCGGCGGGGAGAGATCGTTGCTTTTGGTTCCTTTCCCTTTACCATGCTTTTGGCCACCACCATAGTGGATACCTATCGCAGCGGTACCCATAATTGGGATACCCGCTATGCCCCCTGGCCCGTGAAGGCCTCGGGAGCAGTAGATATGACCAAGGATGAGCAACTACTCACCCTTACGGCAGCAGCGGCCGGTTCGATGGTGATCGCCTTGATTGATTTTTTTATCCTGCATTATAAGCGAACCAAACAAGCCCAGGAACTCGAGAAATTACCTGCAGAGGTTCCGATCATCATCAGAAAGCCCTTGGCCCAGGAAAACCCGGAAGCTGCCACTGAAGCGGAGGTTCCCTGAGTGCCTTCGTATAGTGGTATCGTAGCGGCCATTCCCGGTCCCCTGCGGCTTGACCGGTATGTGGCGGAGTATCTTCAGGTGCTTACCCGTTCACAACTTAAATCCAGGGCTTTAGCGGCAAGGCTTAATGGAAAAGCGGTAAAACCTTCCCGGTTGGTGAGAAGCGGGGACCGGCTCGATCTTACCTGGGCGGATCCGGAACCGAGGGACCTGCTTCCTGAGGATATCCCTTTGGAACTTATCTATGAAGATGAACAGGTGGTGGTGGTTAATAAGGCGCAAGGTATGGTGGTGCATCCCGGTGCAGGGAACTACCGGGGTACCCTGGCCAATGCCCTCCTGTTCAGACGGCTCCATCAAGGGGGTTTGGAGGCCGGGGAAGCCTTTCGTCCGGGGATCGTACATCGTTTGGATAAAGATACCTCCGGGGTGATCATTGCCGCATATAATGACCAGACTCTGGCTTTTCTTTCAGACCAATTCAAAACCCGGAAGGTGCGAAAACGTTATGGGGCATTGGTGCGGGGTTCCCTAGCGAGCCCTTCTGGTTTCATTGAGACCCGTATCAGGCGGGATCCCCGGGACCGGAAACGGTTCACCGTTTCCCAGGACCAAGGCAAGATCGCCCTAACTCGCTACCGGGTAATCCGGTCCTGGGGAACCCATTCCCTGCTGGTCCTGGGACCTCAAACCGGCCGTACCCATCAATTGAGGGTACACATGCGCCATATTGGGCATCCTATCCTGGGAGATCCCCTCTATGGCATAGGGGATCCCTGTTTTCCTGGACTAAACCTCATGCTCCATGCCAAGAGTCTGAGCCTTGTTTTGCCGGGGGATCAGGAGCCCCGGACCTTCAAGACTCCCCTGCCGCGCCGGTTCTGGGATGTGATGAGGCGGAACGGGTTTCACCGGTAGTACTGGGAACTGCCGGTCCATTTCAGGATAAGCCTATAGAAACCGGTGCTTGCTCTAAAAATTACTGGACAAAGCAAGGTAAATCCTTCAATAATAGAGTTATATGACCCAGTCGTTAGAAGATTATCTTGAAATGGTGAGTTTCCTGTCCGATGAAGGTGAGGTCCGGGTAACGGATATTGCAACGCGGCTGGGTGTTTCAAAGCCTTCGGTGTTGACTGCCCTTAAAGTGTTGGAGGAACAGGGACTATTAGAGCATGAACGATACCGTAGGGTCTCCTTGACTGAAAAAGGGGTAATTCAGGCATCGGAAATTCGCAATCGCCATAGTTTTCTCACCTTGTTTCTGCGGGATATTATCGGAGTGAACCCGGATACTGCAGAAAAAGATGCCTGTAAAATGGAACATCTCCTTTCAGAAGAAACTTTACAAAAAATGAAGGCCTTTGCTCAGAAAAAAAGACGCTAAACAAGCATGGACCGATTGCTCCTCAACCCGTACTTTGAAGCATACTATCGGGCAATCTACCGGGACCGTTGGGAAGCCTTACGAAAAAGCCTGCTTGAAAAGCGGGCAAGCATTTCCTTTACCCAAGGACTGAGGGTTCCTTATAAGCTGGACTGGGGTTCGGTATTAGCTGCGGAATCCCTCCGGTTTCCCGATACCGGGCTCATGCTGGATGCTTGCGCTGCTCCAGGGGGCAAGAGCCTGGTCTTGGCCGCTGCCATGGGACCAGAGCTTAACCTCTTGGCCAATGAGCCTTCCCGTGAACGGCGACGGCGGCTCCTTCAGGTGCTGGAGGAGCATCTGGATCCGGAAAAGCGGAGCCGGGTAGCAGTTTCAGGGTTTGATGCTGCGAGCCTGGGAGGGAAAAAAAGGGAGCGTAACCGCTTTGGAGGTATCCTCCTGGACGTCCCATGTTCCAGTGAACGGCATGTCCTAGGGGATGCAAAGGCCCTGGCACAATGGACGCCTGCGCGGCCTCGTTTTCTTGCCCGGCGGCAGTGGGCCCTTCTTTCCGCGGCTTTTTTGGTATTACAGCCCGGCGCCTCCCTGGTCTATGTTACCTGCGCCATTTCTGAAGAAGAAAACGACGGGGTGGCTTCCCGGCTTGTGAAAAAGTATCGCCCTGAGGTCCTGCTGGATGAACCGGACTTCCCGGAGGGTGAAAAAACCGCCTTGGGGAGGCTCATCCTCCCGGATGAGTCCGGCGGCATAGGCCCCCTCTACGTGGCCCGGTTTAGGAAACAGAAATCCTCATCCTTCAATTCTCTAGCCTATCCCTTCACCAGAACCTAAGAGGAAGTTCCCGGCTGATTGCTTTTATGGTAAAAACCATGTAAAAACGCCTCCATGCAAGCACCCTGAACCGGTTCCGCTGCTATGCCGTTGTTGTGGAACGTATATCTGCGGTTCAATTCCCTTGCCTCATTCCTTAATCGTAGGGCGTAAAGGTTAATTTTTGTTTTTGGCCATCCTCTTCGATCTCATAGATAATTACCCCTGAATC
>JAITAI010000256.1 GCA_031284195.1 Treponema sp. | reverse complement strand
TGGTGTTCCTGTCCCACCTGTCGGGCCTTTACCTTGGAAGAACAGGGACGTATTGCGGTTAGTACTGCTGCGGATGTCTTAGCACGGATTAACCCTCAGGGAATTATTTCCTTTTATGAACGTTCCTATGGAAGGGGAGATATAGCCTTGCGGCCTAATCTGTTTAAGATAAGTCATCTCCCAGGAGAAGCAGGAGCCGAAGCAGAGGGCTGGTTTTTGACCTCTCGGTTTAATAAACCCAAGGCTTAATTCATGGAGCATCCCCAGTCCCAGCCTACCTGTACGGATATATACCGCAACAAACCAGAGGGGTGTAGCGAACAAGGCGCACCAGGAATCAGAGGACGGTCTTGAGCATCTGGACCGGCGCCCTGTAAACCGGACCAGTTCATCGTTGATTACCCTCACCTCCTATTCAAAATAAAGTTCCTCGCGCGGGGATACGGGTTTTAGCGCCGGCGCTAGCGGTCTTAGTGCAGGCGATAAAGGTCTTGCGCCGGGGATACGGGTCTTATTTGAGATCAGGGATACCGGAACGCGTGCAGAATCTACTGCCGGTGATGAACAATCCCATTACTTTTCGGCACATAAGTTTCAAAAAGTACCGGATTTAGCTCCTACGAGGGGCCCAGGATAAACGTATAGACCCATTTGCGATGGTAAAAGCGAGGGGTTCTCATCTTTTTTTAAAAAAAGCGGCGAAGTCCCGCAAAAAGTAGGGATCATTCCTCGGATGGGAAGGAACCGTTGGTTTTATTTGTAGGAAGAACCCCTAGTTAAAGCGTTCTTCCCACAAACGAGCCGGACCTTTTAAGGGTGCGGCCAATGTTATACCTCTATGGGGGCCGAGAATCGACCCATGCCCTTGGAAGGTCTCGATACGTTCACCCTACCCCCACCCCTGTTGAAAGGGATCTGATTCCTCCGTATAATAAAGTATGGACCAAAGCATGATAAAAGGAATGATTTAGACCGGTGAAGGGTGTGGTGATCTCTGTTTCTCGAACTATCTTTACGGTAAAACCTGACCCGTCGGGACCTGGAGGAAAGGAGGACACGCTGTGGGGGGGAGAAACAGCAAGAAAACAACTGCCATGCCGTATTAAGGGTAAGGTTCTTAAAGGCCTGGAGGGTTATGGTAAGCCTTTAGTTCCAGGGGATCGGGTCTGTTTTGACTTGGATCCTGGTCATCCTTACCGAGGCCTCATTCAGGAGGTGGAAGAGCGGGAAAACCTGCTGACCCGGTTTAACCGGCAAGGCCAGTCCTCTCAACTCTTGGCAGCTAATGTAGACCAGGTCTTGTGTGTTACTACCCCGGTTTCACCCCCCTTCAGGCCCCGTTTTCTTGACCGGGTTCTTCTGCAAGCGGATAAGGCAGGTATTCCCCCGGTGATTGTCTGCAACAAACAGGACCTCTGTGAAGGAGGGAGGGCAGATCCGGATACAGAGGAGCGGCTTGAGGATTGGAGCCGTATCGGGTATCCGGTGCTCCGGGTTTCTGCCCGTACCGGAGAAGGAATGGACGAACTGCGGAGATATATCGCACACCGTTTTTCCGTACTCTTAGGCCAATCTGGAGTGGGAAAGTCGAGCCTCATCAACGCCTTGATTCCGGATATGCACATCCGGGTGGGTTCCCTCAATGAAAAATACGACCGGGGAAACCACACTACCACTATGTCGGTGCTTCTGGATATTCCCAGTCTAGGAGAGGGAACCGGAATCATCGATACCCCTGGTATGCGGCGCTTTGTGCCGGACCGCATACAGGCAGAGGATATCCTTTACTATATGCGGGAATTTGCACCTTTAGCAGGAAAATGTACCTACGGACTATCTTGTTCTCACCGAACCGAACCGGGGTGTAAGATCCTCGAGGCAGTGAGCAGCGGTGTGATCCACGAAGACCGATATGAAAGTTTTCTCCGGATCCACGATGAACTAGCTGGTTCAGGATATGATGACTAATACGGTGTCATGTGGAGGGCGCTGCTTATTACTATGCATGAGAAAACCCTAAAACTGCTGGAATTTGATGTTATTCGCCAAAAGGTAGCCCAAAGCGCCTTAAATGAAGAAGCGGCCCGCCGTATCCGGGGGGCACTGCCTGCATGGGATCCCCAGGAAGTAGAAAATCTCAAGGGTCTGGTGGCTGCAGTAGGGGCTCGTATTGCATCGGGGGATCCAGAACAGCGGGATCCTTTGCCGGATATCAGCTTTTTGCTCCCCAAACTAGGCGTAGCAGGAGCCAGCCTTGCCCTGGACGAGGCCTATGCCCTGGGGGTTTTCATCGACCGGGGAGAAGCCTTAAAACAATGGCTTTTGGGAGGGCTGCGCCAGAACGTAGATGCTTGGAAGCCGGAACAGCAGCTCCTGCATACCCTGGTACAGGCACTACCTGATTGTACCTCCCTTTCCCGTGAGGTCTTTCGGGTGCTTGATAAAGGGGGGAAGCTCCGGGATCTCCCGGTATTACGGGAAATACACCAGCGGATCCGGACCTTAACCAGGGATATGGAAGCCCTGATTACCCGCTATACCCAGGCTGAAGACACCCGGTATATGCTCCAATCATCGGTCCCCGCTCAGCGGGATGGCCGCATGGTGTTGGCGGTAAAGGCCAATTTCCGTGGCCGGATCAAGGGCATTGTGCATGAGGTTTCTGCCACTGGACAGACCCTGTTCGTAGAACCAGGGGAAGTGGTAGAAAAGAACAACCATATCCTTATCGAGCGCCAGAGGCTTGAAGGGGAGATTCGCCGGATCCTTCGGGAAATGACCAGCCGCATTGCCAAGCAACAGCAGACTCTCGAAGCATTTCACGAAGGGATCATCCGCCTGGAAACTATTCGAGCCCGGGCCCATTACACCTGTGAAACGCAGGGGCATTTTGCCCAAGGGGAAGGCTCAGGGTTTGGATTCAGCCAAGGCATAATCCTCAAACAAGCCCGGCATCCCCTTTTGGGCGCGCAAGCGGTTCCCATTGATTTTACTCTGGAAGGGCACACTAAAGCGGTGATCATCACTGGACCGAATACCGGGGGAAAAACCGTAACCCTCAAAACCTTGGGACTGTTGGTCTTGATGAACCAATTCGGCCTTGCCTTGCCTGCTGCGCCGGGAACGATGCTCCCTTTTTGCGACGGCGTGTATGTGGATATAGGAGATGAGCAGTCTTTGAGCCAGTCCCTTTCCACTTTTTCCGCTCACATGCATACCATCGCCGCTATCATCGCCCATGCTACAGAAAAGTCCCTGGTCCTTTTAGACGAACTCGGCGCCGGTACAGACCCGGAAGAAGGGAGCGCCATTGCCATGGCCATTCTGGATCACCTTATGGAGAAACAGGTCCGGCTCATCGCCACCACCCACCAGGGTAGCCTGAAGCATTACGGGTATACCCAGGAACAGGTGGAAAACGCTTCGGTGGAATTCGACGCCGAGACCTTGTCGCCCACCTATCGTATTCTCATGGGGGTCCCCGGAGAAAGCCGGGCAGTGGATATTGCCGCGCGAAACGGCATACCTCCGGCTATCATTAACCGGGCCCGGTCCTACCTTCAAGATGAACGGGCGGATGTTTCCGCTCTCATCCAAGGACTGACTATGAAACATCAGGAACTGAATACTGCCCTGGAACTGAAGCAGGAAGAGGAACAGCGGCTTCGGGAAGAACAGCGACAGGCGGATCTCAGGGAACTGAGGCTCCGGCAGCAGGAAGCGGAACTCAAAGCCGGAGCAGTGGGGAAGCTCCGAAGGCTCTTGGATGAAAGCCGGAAGACCTTGGAGAACCTAGTCCGGGAGGTAAAGGAAGGGGAATTAAGCCGGAAAAAGACGGTGAAGGTGAAGGAATTTCTGCATGACCTGGAAACCACAGTGGCCACCGAGGACGCTGCACTGAAGGAAGAAGTGCGCTTGCTCGCCGCGGAAGCGGTCGATCCCACAACCGCCTTGGGGATTAGCAGCAAAGCCGCCAAGACCCGAAGCAAAGGGCGCCTCCCTTCCTTACTACCGCAGCCCTTGGGGGGCATTAACCCCGCTGGTGGGCCTGAAGCAAAGGACGCCTCCCTTCCTTACTGCAACCCTTGGGGGGCATTAACCCCGCTGGCGGGCCCGGCAGCGGGCAGCCTTCAGGAACCATGTTCCCGGTCCCCCTCGTTTTCCATCAAGCCCGGAACCCCGGTACTGATAGGGAAATACAAGCGCCAAGGCAGGGTGTTCCGGGCAGGCAAAGACGGTTCCTGGGTGGTGGAGATAGGTTCCCTGAAGATGAGTTTCCCTGAACAGGACCTGTACCCTTTCCCGGCTTCTGAGGAGCAACAAAAACCGGTCATAGCCCTGCCGGATCTCGCTTCAGACTTGAACCCTCGGTTTGAGCTGAATCTGAGAGGTATGCGGCTTGAGGAGGCCATCGAAGCCTTACAGC
>JAITAI010000206.1 GCA_031284195.1 Treponema sp. | reverse complement strand
AAAGGACGCTCTGGTCCAGTATATCACCAGCTTAAAAATAACGGAAAAACAATACGCAGAACTAGGGGAAAATTTGGCAAAATGGACCTCCAGGATAGACTTGGCCCGTTCCCGAGGAGCCCTTGATTTGGCTGGGGAAGCGGAAAAGGAGGTGGAACGCATTACCGTTAAGCATACGGAACTGAAGGAGGAAATTACCGCGCTGAAAGCGCACATTGAAACCCTACGGCAGCAGCTTCCCAGTCTTGCCGCACAGGATAGAACCATTGACCCGGATCTTCTGGAACAAGAACTTCTCATGGCCACGGGGCGCCTCCCGGGGGAACAGGCCGAGGCTGAAGGGGCTTTACAGAATATGGAAAAAGATACCGCTGCTACTGCTGCCCTGAAAGCCTTGAAAGCAAAGATGAACCTGGGCTGAAGGAATCCCATGCTCTGAAAAGGGCTTTTGGTATCAAGGTTCGGTTCCCTCATTCCCTTTTACACCTCCTACCTCCGCATCTAGGGGGTGAAAGACAAACGAGCGGGTGGATACTGGTGAAATGAGCGCCGGTGAATTACAGAACTTAGGGAAGTTCCTCAGACCTGCCAAAGAACGCCCTGCAACGCTCTTTGGCAGGATTTCCTATGCCACAGCAGTCTTACACAAGTCAAGAATCAGAGATTTAAAATAATTCAGACTAATCGGCATAATCTCCACCGGAACTTGGGTATATTCAAAAAATTCAAAGAGTTCTTCATCTGAAATTGTAAAGATACCTGTATCAAGTACGACAATCTTCTCGAAAGAGCCAAAATTGATTCGGGCATCCGTGGAATCCCAGCCATGTCCCTGCTGGTATATTTCTTTCCATAATTTTAAGCCTCCCATGGTCAGATAATATATGTTCCCAGAAGCATCGCTCATCTTTTTCTTTTCAGGACTCAATAAGATCTCCACACAATTAGCCGATTTAGGGTAAACCGTACCGAATTTTCCAGTTATTCGTGCCCATTCGGTGTGACACATACCTCCATAGAGCAGTACGGTCTTATCATGGGGATGGGACTCCAAGTGTTCGGTTACTGATTCTTCCAATATATCGGCCTTCACATCCAAAGCAGGGGATAAAAAATCAAGGTGAATATCCTGGCCGTTTAAGGCTTCCTTGATTTCAGGCAGTATTTTCTCCAGTTCAAACCGAAAAATACCGCAGGATAGGAGCGATAAAGACACAGGTACCTCCTTAAATAAGCTTATCTGCTTGGGTTGCGGTAAAAATAAGCTGTTTATCCCGTACTGCTGCGGTTCCGCTCAGGCGAAACCCTTGAGGCCCTTCGGCCATGGTGGCCCCAACAATCCAGGCATGGTTGTTTTGTAAGAGGTTTTTCTGGGTTTGTTCCATTTTGTAAATACCAAAAGTAACCTGATCCCCGGAAACTTCTCCTTTCCCGGCAATAATGGGATGGGGCGTTCCATCCGCATTGACCGTAACCAAGGTGAGAAATGCCGAACCTTCAATCACCTGTTTGACCGTTTCATGGATAATCATGTATATCTCCTTAGATACTTATTTAATAGCAAGTCTTATATTGCTATCTAGTAGTATAATAATCCTTATATAACAATAAGTCAATAAGAAAATAGGTTATTAATGCATAATGTATACTATCTTGAAAGAACAACCGTAAGGAAATGGCCACACTGGATTACCCACCCGGATCAGGAGCCTGCCCCTCATACCTCCTTCCTGATCCAGATCCAAGTAAACCTATGCGGGATATTTCACCGGAACCTTCCCAGCTCGGGATCCCCAAAGGCATAATAGTCCATCTCCAATCCCACCGCCAAGTCAATGTTCCCTTTCTTCAAATATTCATAATCAAATCAGGGCGTTCAGGAATAGCGCTGATGCGTCTCATCAAACCCCTGCTTATTGGATTGGGTCCCAGATTCTTTCATTAATTTTATGGATCCCTTTCCAAATTTTTAAATGCCAGAGCCCTGGGAGGTATATATCTTGATGTTTGCAGGAAAGCAGTTTAAAGTAACTAGGTATGGAAAATATGAGCAGACAAGAAGGGATTGATGTCCGTTGTAATCAAAAAAGTTGTCCCCAATGCCCCTGTTTAGCTTATTGTCCTCTGAAAAAGACGATGAGTTTAATTGGTGGAAAATGGAAAGTGCCGATTCTTTGTGCATTACATCAAGACGGCGCCACCCGGTACAACGAATTAAAACGTAAGATTCAGGGTATTACCAATACGATGCTGGCCAGTTCTTTGAAGGAATTGGAGGTCTGTGGACTAATCCAGAGAACCCAATACTCTGAAATGCCGGTTCGGGTAGAATATACCTTGACCAGCGCTTGTGATGACTTGATACCTATTTTAAACCAACTTGCCCGCTGGGGTATTCAGTTATTCCAGCCATAAAGCGGACAGAAACCTTATGACCGTATATGGTGCTGAAACGTCTCCTGCATCCCTGCTAGGGCGTGTTCACGCTAAAGAAATGAGACTTAAAGGCAGATACATTAAGTATGGAACTTACCGAAAAACCATACCGGCACATAGCACCGTTGTTCCCCAAACACCGGGAAAATGTCACAATAGACAATCGTACCTTGCTTAACGCCCTCATCTACCGCTGTGAAAACGGTGGTAGTGGCGGGAACTTGCCTAAAACCTTTGGAAATTGGCAGGTGATCTCTGTCTGATTGAGCCGCTGAGCGGAAAAAGGTATGCTGGAAGGGTGTTTGCCAGGCTGGCCGGGGAAGGATTGCCGGTATCCGGGGTATGGTGTCTTGATTCAACAACGGTCAGAACGCATCCTGATGCTCATGGAGCCAGAAAAAACGGTCCACAGGTGACCGGGAAGGATGGAACACGAAGAATACGCAGTAACCGGGGGATAGGGGGATGGGTACCTTCAGGCTGTCCGGGGAAAACGTCCCGGATGCGGGGAGGGGCGGTTGTTGCTGGAAACTATCGGACAAAGGTGATGTTCTAAAATTATTAAATTAAACACATTTTCCCCAAAAACCAGA
>JAITAI010000148.1 GCA_031284195.1 Treponema sp. | reverse complement strand
TTAATCGGTTTCCCAGACTGAATTACCGGGGTTTTGAGGGACCTTAGGCGAGGGCGAAGCGGAAATGTCCGGCCAAACTCCGGTTTCCGGGTTTTTAACGCATGTTACGGGCCATGCGTAGAAAGCGGTGGCTGCGTAACATGCATTACTCAGTCCGTTCAATGCCGGCCTTTGGTGAAAACCACGCCGGTTATGATGGGCTTATCAGTTTTGTAAGCCTTCCCCATAATGTAAAGAGGACTATAGCATCGTGTAAGGCAGACTGACTGCGGCCTTTTATGAGCGGCTCATTGCTGTTTATGAAGGGTTTACAAGATTTTGCGAAAGCCCAGGGCCAGAGTAATCATCCGGCAACTTAAAGGGACACCCCTTTTACAGGCTTACTTTATAAAAAGCAAAGAACCAATAAAGCCGAGGCCGGTACCCCGAAAATAACCGGATAGGGTATCCTGATGAGCCAGTTTCAAAACGGGGTTTCCGTTCTAACCGCGTTTCTGGTAAAACCGGCTTTGGGAACAGTAGGCTAAAACCTGCTGTTCCCCGTACCTCCTTGAACCTAGGTTACCGAATACGGTACCCTAGCCGCCTAAAGGATAAGGTTCCGGTACTGTTCAGGATCTGCCTGGTCTGTCTTGAGGGTTTCCTTGGAAACGAGGTCGAACTGCACATGAAAACCCATAAGCCGGTTGAAGAAGGCATGGATAAGGGAAATGAGCTTTTTTCGATCCTCCTCTTTTTCCAGCATCTGAGGGGTAAGCTTTTGGGTTAAAAGGGCCCCGCCGGTGATTGCTTCGGCGGGGAGCTTGGACACAGACTTAAATACCGCGGCAAGGCCATTCTGGTCCCTGCCGTGAACCGGGGAGCAACCCTCAGCCAAGGGTTCTCCGGCCTTGCGGCCGTCTGGGGTGGCGCTTGTACCTGCGCCCTGGGAGATATGAGCGGAAATCCAGGCGGTCCCTGCATAGTAGTTGCCGCCAATAGGTCCCCGGCCATAACGGATAGTATGGTACTTCTTCAGTTCATCAAGGTAGCTATCGTAAGCCTGCCTGATGAGGGAATCCACATAGTCGTCGTCATTGCCGTACTTCGGGGCATTGAGTACATGGTAACGGATTCGTTCATATTTAGGACCCTCGAAGTTGGCTTCCAGGGCGGCCCAGAGTTCCCCAGGGGTCATGGCGTGATCCTCAAACACACACTGCTTGATGGCTGCCAGAGAATCCGCCAGGTTAGCGATCCCCCCATGCAGGCTGCTGATAAAGTCATAGACCCCGCCTCCTTCTTTGAGACCCCGTCCCCGGTCAATACAATCTTCACAGAGGGTAGAGCAGAGCACATCGGCCGTATCTGTTTCCAGAACCCTGTCCGCTACTGCATCAATGATCACACTCTGGCGGGTAAAGTCCCGGATGATCCGGTCAAAGGCCTGCATCACCTGGTCAAAGGATTGCATATCCCGAAAATGACCTATGCCCTTGCAAAGCCTGATTCCTGAAAGAGGATCCACCCCGTCGTTCAAGGCGATGAGTAGGGACTTGGGGAAGTTGAGGAAGCTCATGCCGGTACAACGATACCCCCACTTACCCGGGACCGCCACTTCCGCGTCGCCGACGGCGCTGTAGTCATAGGCATCTTCCGGTTTCACTCCCTTATTAATAAAGGAAGGAATGATGATTTCATCGTTGGTAAAGGCAGGCGCCCCGAATCCTAAGCGCACTACCTCGATACAGGTAGCCATGAACCGGTCGTCCAAACCCCGGTGGTAACGCACGGTTAGGTGTGGCTGGGGAAGCTGGGTCTGGGCGATGCTCTTGAGGATGAGAGAGGACAGGGGATTCACCCCATCCCGGGGCTGAGACTGGTCGTCCAGGTATTGTCCTCCAATGGTAACATGCTGGTAAAGCGGGGTCCCCGCAGAAAAACGGGTATGAGACCAGCTTCGGATCTTGTTGATGCTGAAGGTCTTGAGCCAGAGGTTGTTGAGCAGTTCGCAGGCCGATTCCTCGGTGATGCGTCCTGCGGCAAGGTCCTGGGCATAGAAAGGGTAAAGGTACTGATCCATCCGGCCAAAGGAAAGGGAATGGCCGTTACTTTCGATGTACAGGCATAGATGTACCAGCCATAGGGACTGGACCGCCTCGTAAAAGGTTTCTGCCTTTTCATAGGGGACCTTATTTAAAATCCGGTTCATCTGGAGGAGTTCTTGTTTCCGTTGGGGGTCTTGTATGGTCCGGGCAATACAGAGGGCCTTCTCGGCATATCGTTTGGCAAAGGCCCGGGTGGCCTCTATCACCAGGATCACGGCCCGGTAAAAATACGACTTCGCCAGGTTCCGGTAATCAGTGAGGTCAAGCGCGGCTAAGTGCTGCTCCGCCCGTTCTTGGTATTCCCGTAAACCCGCTTTCAGCATGCGGCGGTAATTCACCGCTAGACGGGCGTCTCCAGAACTGAGGTTCTCTTCAGCCGTGATGATACCCACGTCATAGAAAACCCGGGTAACCCCGGGCATGGCCGCCAGCGCCCGATCCTTGACGGTGTTGTGCGCCCAGAAAGGGGCAATTTCCTGAAGGGTCTCCTTGGCTTCAGGGGTGATGTAAAACCGATCCTTCTGGCGCTGGTCAAACTCGTCCAATTCGGCGATGACCCAATCCATAGCGTACTCCGGGAAGATCGGCGCTGACCGGTTACGGGAGGCGTGGTTTCCTGCCAGCAAGGTCTGGGGTTCAATGAAGATGCTCATTTCCTCAAGGACGTGCTTGTACAGTAAGGCCCGGCGTAATACCAGGGGTTGATCTCGGTTCTTCCGGTAGGTCTCGGTGGCGATCCGCGCCCGTTCTACACACACCGAGGGTTTTGCACGCAAGAGTTCCTCCCGGAACTGCTGCATCCGGGGGCTCAATTCGCCAAAAGCGTTCATACTCATCTTTTGAACCTTTATGATAGTTTTGTGATTCATCCTATACGCTCCTTTAGTAAAATCAGAGGACAAAGGCTTTCTCAAAAAGTCAGATTGTGAAAAAGCAGCCTTAGGTTTATAGATACCCGGTCATCTGCTCCAGGACCTTCGGCGCCATGAAGCGACCCGCTGCTTGGTACCCGGGAAAAGTCCCCAAGGGATGCTGATTTCTCCTCCAGCAATAGGCAGCGCCTATCTTTTCTAGGGTTCCATAGCTCCTAAGCGGCTCCTCTGGTAAGAGGTTTCCGCAGTGGTTAGGTACTTTGTTTCACCTCATCACCTCCTTTTATGGTTGCAGGTACCTTATGGACCTGAACCTTGTTTTCCCGCAAAAAGGCTTCTTTTTCAGCGGGAATATCATCATCGGTAAACAAGATTGAAACATCCTTGGTCCTCGCCAGCTCAACCACCCCATGATGGAAGAATTTTTCCGATTCCGTTAAGACAATAAGCTGCTGTGCCTGTTTTATCATAGCCTGTACGATTTCTGCCCGGAGATGATCCTTGCTGGTAAAACCGAATGGTTCGGTAAACCCATCAATCCCAATAAAGAGCTTGTCCGTAAAAAACCCTTCCACACATTTGCGGGTAACCGGACCCACCAGGACCTGGGATTCGGTTTGATAGTCTCCTCCCAAGATGACGATCTTGAGGTGCGGGGCATGACGGATATGATTGGCAATAAAGGTCGAATTGGTGATCACCGTAATATCCCGTCTACGCTTAGCCATCTCTTCAGCGAAAAACGCGCAACAAGAACCGGATTCGATCATCACCACTTCTCCATCCTGTATAGTCTCCACCGCGGCCTGGGCAATCCGTCGCTTTATCTCATAATGATAGGCCATACGCCTGCCCACGTCTTCCACGGATCCGATGACCGCATACCCATGTTCCCGGCGAATAATGCCCTGTTCTTCAAGGGCGGCCAACTCCTTGCGTATGGTTACCGTGGAAACCGCCAGTTTGGAGGCCAAGGCAGTAACTTCGATACGCTGGTTTTTCGTAAGAATTTCGAGGATTTCGGCATGTCTGTTTATCATAACACCTTCCTTATCTTAAGTTTCAAAAGGATCCTTTAATTAAAATATAACAAATATTATTTTATAAGTCAATGATTTTTGTTTCATTTGTAATTAAATTTTCTTTATAAGAAACATAATTTGTCCATAAATATTTACTTTTGAGATATATTCGAAATAATAAGAGTACTATCATTCAGAACTATAGTCTCCATGACGGACCAGGTATCAGAACCACGGTATTTTCAAGGCTTGTTTACTTTGGTACGAAATCCTCCGGTGTTTAGGCTGTAGGGCGGCCTGTCCTCACCAAGTCCTCAGGTTCGAAGCAGACCGGATCCACGGGGAACCCCAGCGCTGTAAAAACTGGGGCGCTTGTGTGAGAGTCCACCCAAACAGGGGCTTTTCACCATCTAGGAACTGATGGGGATACCTGCCTGGAAGACCGAGTCTTTTATGAGGAATCCGAGGGAGACGTTAGCCTCAAAGAGTGGGGAGGTATGAATCCAGGAGGATTTCACCGAAACGACCCGTAAAATACCAGTTACATTGGTGGTTTTTCTCATGGCTCAATTCTCGAAGCCTAGAAAATAGATGCAGGCCTGTAAGGTTCGGTGTATACCAAAGTTTCCTGGTTTGCGGGGGGACAGATAAACCCCCCATTTTTCAAGTAGCCCCTTTTCCGTCCGCCTTTCCAGAGAAACTGCTGCACCCTGCCTTGTTCAACCAGTAGCCTTAACCGCTTAAGAAACATCTCCTTAATCCGTATTTCTTTAGCAGTTCTTTAACGGAATTAGTTCGTCTTTCGACAAATTCCCGGTTTACCCTTATGGGATAGTAGGAATAAAGGGCCCCTCATGATCCCAGTTCTTTTGTGGGCTGATCTCACTTCCTTTGAAGTATATCTTTTCAGGATAAAAAGGGGGTAATACATAATCGCAATTATCCCCTTACGTCTAGCTGATTTGGGGCCTTAGTTTTTGACAATCCGGCTAACCGGCGATCGGGAGCAAGCCGTCAATTGTGGTGCCATTATCGCATTCGGCCAAAATTACCGCCTCGATGGCGATAAACCCGAACAATCTGCAAAACTTCTTCATAGAAGCCCTCTCATGCGTCCGGCCATCCGCCAGACGTTATTTTACCACCCTCAAGGGCAGTTATAAACAGCCGGTTTAACTCCTACAGAGCCGTCCGGCGTTTTTTTTCGACAAAGGGCGAGTTTTCTTAAATTCCCTCGCTATTTCTAAAGAAAATTCCTGAAAACTATATTTAAGATAATAATAACTTATATCAGGCATAGTTTGTCAAGTGGAAAAAAATTTTTATTATTACCTTACAGGTAATTAGATGTTATGTCTTAAGGAGATTTTTGCTCAAAATTTGAAGGAAAAACGCCGGAAATGCGGCTTTACCCAGGCTCAATTAGCGGAAAAGGTCGATGTGTCTACCCATCACATTGGCATGATAGAACTTTCCCGTAATTATCCCACCTTGGAGCTCGTGGAACGCATTGCCCGTGCGCTGGACATCGAAATTTATGAGTTGTTTGTAGAATCCCATTCCCCCAATAAAGAACTTGAACAGCTTCGTCAAGAAATCAAAGGCGACATGAAGCAGTTACTTGAGGAATTTTTGGAAAAATCCCTC
>JAITAI010000107.1 GCA_031284195.1 Treponema sp. | reverse complement strand
TTATCGGATAAAAAGGGTTCTTCCTGGGAAGGGGTACTGTTGGAAAAGCGAGGCAACCGCTCCCTGGTCATGATCCCTGCCCTGGGCTTAGAGACCCAGGTAGCGGTCAAAGGGGATCTAGAACCGAATGAGCAGGTCCTCCTCACCCTCTCCTCGGTGAGGATCCCTGAAACGGATATGGTATTTGTAAGCGAATGAGCGGTCAGTACCGATGGGGGTTCTCATGAAGAGGGGAAACTGTACATAACCTATAAAAAACACCTCGTAGGTTGATTAGTCTAAACAGGAGGATAAAGAAATAAGGCATATCCACGGATTACCCGGATTTTTCCTATCAAGAGGGTTCATACATCGGTGAAGATCAGGATAACCGGTGGGCCCTATTCCTGTCTTTGAGGACAATCAGCCTACCAGTTCCCCTTGTAACATGGGTCAGGGCTGGCGTATATACACCTTTAATTCCTTACAGAATAAAAAAATAGCTTATATGCAATTCTTATGAATCTTTATGGTACAAGGAGCTAGAATTTTATATGCGCTGACCCTGGAAAATGGGCTAAACCATCTTGACGTAATTTTAATTGTGTATAAAATTAATCCTATATGAGTGACTATTTGGATCCTAATAACGAAGAACTGCTTAAAGACTTTTTCAGCGAAGCCCAAATGCAAGTTGATACCCTGGAACAAAACATCCTGGTTCTTGAAAATGAGGGGGGAAACCGGGATGCGGTGGATGAGATTTTCCGGGCAGCTCATACCCTAAAAGGGGGAGCAGCTACCGTGGAAATGATGGAACTGTCCCATTTTACCCATCTAGTTGAGGATGTATTGGATGCTATTCGGTCCGATGCAGTCACCATAAATGAAGAAGTGGTTGATACCCTCCTAGCGGCCATTGATATCATCAAGGCCATGATTACCCAGCGCATGGATGGCTCCGTGTACACCGAGGATACCTCGGCGATAGAAGGGCGTCTTTCTGTTTTGTTGCCTGAAGGGTCTGGCCGTAAAAAAAGCGCCTCCAAGGCCGCGCCTGCTCCTGCAGCAGCGGCTTCACCCTCACCGCCGCCGCCTCCACAACCAGTGGCAACGGTCAAGGCCGTGGGAGGTCTTTCAGAGTACGATTTACTGGAACTCAAGGAATCCGGGGAAAGGGGTGTACCGATTTATCGGATTTCCGTGTACTTTGATGAAAACGGGCTGATGAATACCGTGGGAGGTATCCAAATATACGCCTCTCTCAAAGAAGACGGTACGATACTGAAAACTTCTCCGGATTTCGAACAACTCTATGAAGATAATTTCTTTCCGACAGTAGATTATTATATATCCAGCCGTAAGGGCATTGATGAGTTAAAGCGGCATGTGATAATTCCTGATGTGAGTCTTGGTGCGGATATTGTCAATATAAATGATATAATTGGAGTGGTTCCGGCTTCAGTAGCCCGGCCTCCAGAGGCGCCATCAAAACCGGAACCGGTCCAGGCAGCCCCAGGGGTAGCGGTTCCAAAGGCTGCTCCTGTAGCAGCGGCTCCCAAGGCTGTTCCGGCAGAAGCAGAGGACCATGGAACCGG
Organism: Treponema sp.; assembly: GCA_031284195.1. Classification (GTDB taxonomy): domain Bacteria; phylum Spirochaetota; class Spirochaetia; order Treponematales; family Breznakiellaceae; genus JAIRLU01. The sequence goes on along the minus strand of JAITAI010000107.1, from coordinate 8,197 downwards.
GGCCAAGGCCGGGAGTGCCAAAGAATCGGCAGATGCCAAAAAGGCCGGAAAAGAAGCCGGTTCCATACTGCGGGTTGATTCCAAGCGGATTGATGACCTGCTTAATCTGGTTTCTGAAACCGTTATCACCAAGGCCACCTTTAATCAAATCAGTAATCAGTTTAGTGACTTGGTGAATGAGCTCCATACCTTAGAAGCCACTTATCGGGATAAAATTAAAAGCCTCTTTGATAGCCTGCCCAGTTATTTGGAAAGTATTCAGGGCGGTCGTTCCATTAAGGACATACGGAAAGAGATTGGAGAGGAATACGGGGATATTTTCTCCCTTTTTGATGGTTTTGAAGCCTCGGTGAAGAATAATGTCGGTAAATTCCGTTCCACCTCTCAGAATCTGGGACGTATCACCGGTGAGCTCCAGGAAGGGGTCATGCGGATCCGGATGGTACCGATTAGTCAAATCTTCGGACGGTTCCCCCGTTTGGTCCGGGACCTCTCTAAGAGCCTTAACAAGAAGATCAATTTGGTGGTCGAAGGGGAAGAAACAGAACTGGATAAATCGGTTATCGAGGACCTCTTGGATCCCATCATGCACTCGGTCCGCAATTCAGTAGATCACGGTATTGAATCCCAGGAAGAGCGTAAAGCCGCGGGAAAACCTGAAGAGGGAATGGTGCTCCTCAAGGCGACCAATGAGGGTAACATGATCATCATTGAGATCGGTGATGATGGTAAAGGTATTGATGTGGAAGCAGTCAAGGCCAAAGCCATTGAACGGGGACTCATCCATCCGAATAAGGTGTTGACCGATATAGAGGCATTTAACCTGATCTTCGAACCGGGATTCTCCACAGCTAAGAGCATTACCTCCATCTCGGGCCGGGGGGTTGGACTTGATGTGGTCCGCCGGCAGATTGAAAAGCTCAATGGTACGGTTACGGTCAGTTCTGAACGGGGAAAAGGGACCAAATTCATCATTAAATTGCCCCTTACCTTGGCGATTATTCAGGGTCTTCTGGTCCGGGTTGGTTCTGAAATCTACTCCATCCCCATTACATCGGTTATCGAAAGCCTGCGGATCAAGGCGGAAGATATCCGGAAGATCGATAACTATGAGGTTTTCAACATCCGTAATGATGTAGTTTCCCTGCTCCGGCTTAACCGGCTTTTTGGGATAAAGACCGAGAAACAGCAGGAATATAACTTCATTGTTATTGTGGGGAGCGCTGAAAAGAAGATGGGCTTCATGGTAGACAGCCTCATCGGTGAGGAGGACGTGGTGATTAAGCCGCTGCGGGATCAGTACACCAATTCTCCAGGGATTGCAGGCGCTTCGATCTTGGGAGATGGATCGGTTTCTCTTATCATTGACGTGAGTCAGCTTTTGGAACTTGGTCTTCGTCAGGAATTGGAGCAACGCCAAATCCGTGAAGCATCAATACGGTAGCGAGGAAAACTATGGCGGTGATTAAAGACTTAGCAACGGTAAATGCCGAGTTGCAACAGCAGAAAGAACGGGCTGATACGGTTGATTTTAAGATGGTAACCTTTTCCCTGGCGGGTAAAGATTATGGAGTTGATATTATGAATGTTAAGGAGATTGCTAAGGCGGATAAGTTTACCTATGTGCCTAATGCGGTCTTCTTTGTGAAGGGGGTGTATAACCTTCGGGGGGATATTATTCCCATTATTGACCTCAGATCCTTCTTTCACATAAAGAGCGAGCGCCGGGCAGATGGTCAGGAAAACATGCTCATTCTGCATCTGGATGATCGGGTGTATGGAGCCATTGTTGACAAGATAGATAAGGTGGTAGGTATTAATTCCGAAACCATTCAGCCTCCTCACCCCATGTTTGGAGAAGTCAACATCAAATTCATCACCGGGGTAGTGGAAAAGGATGGATATCTCTATATCATTCTTGATGTGATGCGGATGTTTAGTCAAAAAGAGGAGGAGAAGCAAAAACCACGAACCGCTATTCAGGAAGTTCCGGGGGATAATTACTATGTGCCTCCGGTTCCTGGTCCAGAGCAATCTGCGGAAAGGCCCGCTGCTATCTCAGATACGACCCTGGGTTTTATAAAAGAAAGTCTTGCTGCATTGAAGCGGTTCTATGTCAGCCCCATTAACGATGAATGGTTTCGTAAACAATTTATCGAATGGAGCAGTACCCGTACTGATATAGATTTGCAACTTAAAAACGCCGCGGAAGCAGATGAATACCTGGCCGATTTTTATTCTCCCCATACAAATGAGTTTTGGAGTGATGCTTATGCCGCTCAGGTGAAGGATGTACTGCCGGATATGAATTCAAATAACATCCAGGCCTGGGAGCTCGGTTGTGGAAAGGGGTATGAAACTTTTTCATTTGCTTGTATACTTAAATTACGGTATCCTGATGGACATATAAAAATTTGGGCCAATGATAGTGATATTATGGCCATAGCAGATGCGCCTAACATGACCTTTGATCTGAACAAGATGCCCGAATATTGCCGCAGTTTCATGGTTAAAGGACGTAATGGGTATACTTTTAATCAAGTTATCAAGGATTCAATTGTGTTTGAATACCACGATGTTTTGAATAATAATATCTTGCCGGATTTAAATATTATCTTGGCGAGGGATATCATTTCTTTCTTTCCTGTTGACAGTCAAGAACGGTTGATCGCAGATTGTGCTGAAAAACTGAAAGAGAAAGGAGTCATTATTGTGGGGAAAAATGAGGTGTTAGCCGGGGATAATTGGGTATCTACAGGGAAAGAGCCTATCTCTGCATTTTTGTACAGTAAAAGTTAATTTGGGTAAGGAGTATGTAATATGAGAGTTGAATATATTAACCCCTTTGTTGAATCGACCTATAATATTCTTAAAGAAGTTCTTGGTACTGAGGTTATTCGTGGATCTCTCTACCTTAAGTCAGCAACCATGGCGATCCAGGGGGTTGCGGCTTTAGTGGGTCTTGCAGGAGATGTGGAAGGGCGGGTTATCTTCGATATGACCAAAGAAACGGCTTTGGCAGTAGCAGGAGCTATGAACGGCGGTGAAAAGTTCACGGTCATGGATGAAATGGCCAAGGCAACGATTCAGGAATTGGCCAATATGATAACCGGTCAAGCGGTTACCAAGCTCCATGATTTGGGTTTTAAGTTTGACTTGACGCCCCCCGCACTTTTTACCGGTGACAACATGGAGGTATCGAATAATCTCAAAGTGGAAGCCCTGATCGTTCCTATGGACTTGGGGCCTTGTGGTAAGATTGAGGTCAATGTGGTTATCCGTGAGCGGGTGTGACGCGGTTTCTGCGCTAGATGCTTGAACATTATTTTCAAATGTGATAAAATAAAGGAGCAATTACCCGACAGCAGTTTTTTTTGAGGAAGATGCCGGGTAATTAAGGGCGGTTAGCTCAGTTGGTTAGAGCACCAGTATGACACGCTGGGGGTCACAAGTTCGACTCTTGTATCGCCCATTTAATAAGTTCTTAATCTCACTCAAAGAAGATGATAACTGAGTCAATTTTGGAAGGGACTCAGTTATTTTTGTTTTTTCTGCTCAAGAAAGCTTAGGGTCCTCACATTGAAAAGAGGGGGAGTTCTATAAAAAGTCCGAGTTATTCACCCGAGGGAAATGACCTGTTGGCTTGGGTTAACCTAAAAGATGCGGGGTAGTCCAAGAGGTTTGTGGTCAAGATTTCCTGCATCCCCGGAAGTTTTTTAGGGCTTTATTCTGAATAACCGCATGAGCCCTGCTTTGTACTTGCCATATACCCCCTTTTTAGGGTATCTTTCACTCAATGAAAAAACTCACCGGTATTCCTGCATCTCCGGGTATAGCCATTGAAAAGGCGTTTTTATATTTGGAGGATGATTTTCCCGAGATTCCCCGGTATAGCATACGGAAAAACCAGGTCGAATCCGAATGGAAGCGGTTCCTTACGGCTAATCATGAAGCAGCGGAAGAAGTCAAAGACCTTCATGAACGGGCCTTACGGGAAGTGAGCACAGAACAGGCCGCTATCTTTCAGTCTCATCTGATGATGTTGGAAGATACGGACTTTCAGGAGCAGATTAAGGATCATCTCAAGGACAGCCTGCAAAATATAGAATGGGTATTCTGGGATATTTCCCACGAATTGTCCCAGCGCTTAATGGCTTCTCCAGATTCCCAGTTCCGCGAACGGGCTGCGGATATTTCCGATGTATCCCGCCGGGTGATGGATCAGCTCCTTTCCGTTAAGAAGTTTTCCCTAGCGGATCTGAGTTCTGATGTGATCCTGGTGAGCCATGATTTACTGCCTTCAGATGTGTTAGCCATGAACAAAAAACGGGTCAAGGCCATTGTCATGGATGCCGGGGGAAGGACTTCCCATACAGCCATTCTTGCCCGGGCCTTTGGCATTCCCGCAGTGTTGGGGCTTTCCACTATCACCAAAGAAATTAATGAAGGCGATAAACTGGTGGTAAACGGTACTTCCGGAGAGGTGATCATTAATCCAGATACCCAGGTGTTGTGGCACTATCAGAAGGCTATCGATCAATACCGTAAGCGCTTTGATGAATTTCTGGAACTGCGGGAATTGCCTGCGGAGACGAAAGATGGGCATCAGGTCTGCCTCAAGGCCAATATTGAAATTCCCGAAGAAGCGGATCAGGTTTCCCGTTACGGTGCAGAAGGTATCGGACTGTACCGCTCGGAATTCCTCTTTCTCACCCCAAAACAGGCCACTGCCGAAGAAGAACAGTACCAGGCCTATAGTCATGTCCTCAAAGCCATGGAAGGCCGGCCGGTAACCATCAGAACCCTAGACAACGGCGGAGACAAGCTGCTTCCCAATTTCCAGGCCACCGATGAAAAGAATCCCCTCCTGGGCTGGCGGGCCATCAGGTTTTCCCTGTCTCGGCCTGAGCTTTTTAAGACCCAGTTACGGGCCTTATTGCGCGCCAGTGTCAACGGAAACTTACGGATCATGTTTCCTATGATTTCCGGAATCGAGGAGTTAGAGCAGGCCCTGAGTATTCTCGAGGAGGCCAAAGCTGAATGCCGCAAGAAAAACCAAGCCTATAGTGATGATATGAAAGTAGGGATCATGATTGAAGTACCTGCTGCGGCCATGACCGCGGATATTCTGGCGGAACGGTCGGATTTCTTTTCCATCGGTACCAACGATCTCATCCAGTATTCCTTAGCAGTGGATCGGGGAAACGAACGGGTCAATTATCTGGCCCAGCCTTCTCATCCGGCAGTGCTCCGGTACCTCAAAAGGATCATCCAAAATGCTCATGAAAAGGGAATTACCGCGGCCATGTGCGGTGAGTTGGCCGGGGATCCCTCGGCAACGGCCTTGCTTTTAGGCTTGGGATTGGATGAGTTTAGTATGACTGCCCAGTCCATCCCCCAGGTTAAACGGATCATCCGTGGGGTAACCCTTGAAAACTGCCGGATCTTAGCAGAAAAGGTTCTCCAGTGTACCTCTTATCATCACGTTACCCTCCTGGTGGAAGCCTGGATGGCCGAATATTTCCCCACTGATGATGAAATTCGATCCCGATAAGCGCTACCGGAATCTTCCGGTAGTCGTGTTGGTAGGGCGGCCCAATGTGGGTAAGTCCACTCTATTCAACCGCCTGGTCCATACTCGCCGGGCCATCACGGATCCGACGCCAGGAGTTACTCGGGATCCAGTGGGGATGGATACGTTTATCCAGGGAAAACCCCTCAGGCTCATTGATACCGGAGGGTTTAAGCTGGAAAAAGCAGCGGATGAGTCCCTAAGAACCCTGGATGACCTCGTGCAAGAGCGAACCCTGGAGACCCTGAAACAGGCGGATCAGATCATCCTTATATTAGAAGCCGGAGAGATGACCCGTGAAGATGAGGAATTCATCGAATTCCTTCGGCCTTTTCAGGACCGGCTGCTGGTGGCGGTCAATAAGACCGAAGGAGGCCGCCGGGAGCAAGATGCCTGGAACTGCCTCTCCTATGGCTTTGATCGGCTCTTTATGATCTCCGCAGAACATGGGGATCATGTAAGGGATCTGGAAGAGGGGATCCTTGGAGGGCTTGATTTTTCCCAGGTCCGAGAACAAGAAGCGGACCTGAAGCACCTGGAAGAAACGATACGTATCGCGCTCCTAGGAAAGCCCAATACCGGGAAGTCCACCCTTTCCAATCGACTCACTGCTTCCGAGGCGTCGATTGTCAGTGATATGCCGGGTACCACTAGGGATGTGGTGGAAGGGGCATTCCAGTATAAAAACCGGACCTTCAAAATCCTGGATACTGCGGGGATCCGGCGGAAAACCAAGGTTACCGAAAACATCGAATATTATTCGGTGAACCGGGCCATCAAAGCCATTGACCAGGCGGATCTGGTCTTGCTCGTGATCGATGCCCAGGAAGGGCTCTCGGATCAGGACAAAAAAATCGCTGCCTTGGCCCATGATCAGGGCCGGGGTATCATCATGGTCCTCAACAAATGGGATACCATGCCCCAGGTGAAGAACCAGGTGCAGGCGGTCCAGGATCGGATCCGGTTTCTATTTGCCAAAATGGAATACGCGCCGATTATTCCCGTGAGCGCCAAGGATGGAACCGGAGTAGACAAGCTGTTGGATACTGCCCTGAGACTGTACGGGCAGCTCATACGGCACATTGATACCAGCCTGTTGAACCGGGCCCTTGAGGGGTGGCTTGAGGAGTATCCTCCTCCCATAGGGCCTCAGACCCGGTTCAAAATAAAGTACGCCTTGCAAGTTTCAGATAAGCCGGTCAAATTCGTCTTTTTTGTGTCCCGTCCCCAAGCGGTCAGCGCTTCCTATGTGTCCTATCTCCGTAATAAGATCCGCCAAGATCTGGGCTTTTCTCAGATACCCATCACCATTGAGTTGCGGTATTCCGGGAAAGCGGCCCGAAATGGAAAGGAATAAACCATGACCTCCTATACCTTAGGTGACCTGGAACGGATCTTAGGACTGAAAAATTACGTCATACGGTACTGGGAGAAGGAGATTCCTTTGCTACAACCCCATAAGAATCAACAGGGAAGACGGCTCTATGCAAATCAGGATCTGCACCTGCTGTTTAGGCTCAAATACCTCCTCTATGACCGGCATTTTACCCTGGAAGGGGCCCGGAACCAGCTCTTTCGGGAAGTATCCGGGGAGCAGCAGGACCTTCGAGCCCAGATAGGGGCGCTCCGTTCCGACTTAATAGCCCTCTATGTGCTGGTCAAGGGGATAAGTCCTAAAACCGGTGTCCCAAAAACACAAAAAAGCCCTGATGTACCTTTTTCCACCGTTGACTCCTGAAGTCCGTCGTACTCTGGAGGAACTTCCCCGGGTGATCGACCAGGCGTTTCCCCTGCCCCGGCGTTTCCGGGTTAACCTGCCCCGGGATGTAGCGGAGCTTTCCCGGTTGCTCACCAGTAGCCGGGGTGAGCGTCATGATTCCTATTTAAGTAACAAAGGCTTGCTTTCAGCCTATCTCCGGTATTTTCTCCCGTGGAACAGCTATCGTTTGTGCCGGCTCCTCCCGGGCTTACCGCTCCAGTTCGCTGCTGGGGATGCTATTACCGACCTAGGTTCCGGGCCGCTGACCCTGGTCTTAGCCCTTTGGATTGCCCGGCCTGATTTACGGCAGCTTCCCCTTGAATTCCGCTGCCTCGATCGAAACGCTGCGGTACTGGACGCAGGAAAAGGGCTCTTTCACGCCTTGGCAGGAGTCTCTCCCTGGATGATCAAGACCATCCATGCACCCCTGGGAGCGCCGATATACGGCCCTCAAGCCCGCTTGGTTTCAGCGCTTCAGGTGTTCAATGAACGTTTTGAGGGAATACCCCAAGCTGATACCAGGGCTTTACAGGAGGCTGCGGATAAAACCAGCCGGTTCCTTTCCTCCCTGGTTACTGCATCCGGTTCCATCTTGGTCCTTGAACCAGGGGTCCCTTGGTCTGGGGAATGGATCGCAACGCTGCGGAGATCCCTGCTTACCCGCGGGCAGGGGTCTTATGCGCCCTGTCCGCATCAGGGGCTCTGTCCTTGTCCAGGGGGAAAGGCTAAGTGGTGCCATTTTACCTTTGATACGGAAGATGCCCCTGCAGCCTTGCAGACCCTTTCCGCTGCTGCAGGGCTTCCTAAGGAACGGGCAAGCTTGAGTTTTTTGCTTACCGGACCAGTAGGGAAAGAACCGAAAGTTC
>JAITAI010000056.1 GCA_031284195.1 Treponema sp. | reverse complement strand
TTTACGACCTCGAATAGTTGGGCGCCTCTTGGGTGATGCTTACATCATGGGCATGACTTTCCCGGAGGCCCGCAGCGGTGATTTTAACGAAATGACGGTATTGCTTCAACTCGTCAATGGTCTTGCACCCACAATAGCCCATGCCCTTTTGCAATCCTGATACAAGCTGAATAAGATAATCCCGCAGTTCCCCCTTGTAAGGAACTCGACCTTCGATGCCTTCAGGAACGGGATGCTCATCTTTGCCTATTTGATAGCGATCCCGAGACCCGGCATTGATGGCTCCTATGCTGCCCATGCCCCGGTATTCCTTGTAAATGCGGCCGTCAAAGATGATCTCCCGGCCCGGAGCCTCTTTGAGTCCGGCAAAGAGATTACCGATCATCACTGCATTGGCCCCGGCAGCAATGGCCTTGGTAATATCTCCAGAGAACTTAATCCCTCCGTCGGCGATGATGGGAATTCCTGATTTGGCAGCCTCTTCAGCACACTCCCATACCGCGGTAAACTGGGGCACTCCGACCCCTGCCACGATCCGGGTGGTGCAGATCGAACCGGGACCAATGCCCACCTTAATTGCGTCAGACCCGGCTTCGATAAGCCTGCGGGTTGCCCCCTTGGTAGCGGCATTCCCCCCGATAACCGGTATGTGGAAGCGTTCCTTGATACCCCGTACCGCGTCCATGACGGCCTTGGAATCCCCGTGGGCAGTATCGAGTACTACATAATCAACCTTGGCGTTTTTGAGCAGAGGGAGTCTTATAAGATAGTCCTGGGGAGAAACCGCAGCGCCTACCAGGAGCCTACCGGTCTTATCCGTAGCCGCCCGGGGGAACTTGGCATGTTTTTCCATATCTTTGACCGTGATGAGTCCGGTGAGTCTGCCTACGGCGTCTACCACCGGCAGCTTCTCGATCCGATGCCGGTCGAATTTCTCCCGGGCGCTGGATACGGAAGGTTCTCCCTGTTCCACCACCACCTGCCGGGTCATCACCGCGGTTACAGAAAGGCTGTCATCCTGACAGAATCGGAGATCCCGGCTGGTGATAATCCCCAAGAGTTTTCCATCCGGGTCCACCACAGGCATACCGGATACTTTGTACCGTTCCATCATCTGTTTTACATCCCGGATCCGGGCGTCCTCACCCAGGGTAACTGGGGCGTCAATGATCCAGTTAAGGTAGCGTTTCACATGGGTCACCTGCTGGGCTTGTTCATCGGGACTGAGGTTCCGATGGATGACCCCAGAACCTCCCTCTAGGGCAATGGCAATGGCCAGATGTTCTTCGGTTACCGTATCCATGGCCGAAGAAATAATGGGTACATTCAAGCGCACCTCTGCGCATAAATCCGTATGCACATCACAGTCTCTGGGAAGTATCTCCGTATACCCCGGCAGGAGCAGTACATCATCATAGGATAGGGCTTCGTTAAACATAGTATTTTTCCTTCTTTAATTATTTTGTTTGTATTATGAGGAGCCTTGCTTCAACGGTTTTCAACAGGTTCGGTCCGAGTAGCCAGCATCCGGTATTTTCTAGCCAGGGCTTTAGCCTTCTGCACGGCTAGGCCACAGTAGTTCTGGGGATTTTCAAAAAACGCCAAGGCTTCCTCCGGGGATGTTGCAAGGCCCAGTTCCTCCAGTTTCCCCTGGATCCGTTCAAACACGGGGGTTTCCTGAAACAGCGCTTTCCCAAAACTGCACTGCGCCTCCTCTGCTTTGAGGGTTATCCGCCGAATCACTTCATGGGCATCGGAAACCCCGGTTTCCGCCAGGAGTATATAGGCCGGTTCTGCCATGATCCCTCCGGGAATACCCCCTCCTTGCGCTCCCTTCAGGTTATACCAGAGCCGTTCCCGGTCCGGCTTGAGCCCCTGGATGATGCTGGTCATCCGGCTCACTGCCAAGGAGAAGCCGTATACATAGTCTGCGATGAAGCGTTGGCTTGCGGAATTGGTCAGATCCCGCTGATGTTCGCTGATCTGGTCCATGAAAAAGGTCATCACCCGGGGCATGAAGGCTTTCCAGAGGCTCTTGACGTGTTCCGCGTTCCAGGGGTTCCGTTTCTGCGGCATGGTGGATGAACCGACCTGATCCGCTTCAAAGGTTTCCCGCAGTTCCCCGATTTCGCTGCGCTGGAGGTTCCGGAGATCATCCGCTAGGTTGGCGATGATTCCAAAGGCCACGTTGAATTCCAAAAGCAACCGCAGAAGATACTCAGGTTCCACAAGCTGGGTGGAATGTTCCGAAGGCTCAAGCCCCAGCTCCTGCAAGTAGAGCCGTTCCAGGGCTTCCGGGTCAGGGGTGATCAGGACAGTAGCATTGTAGGCTCCCACGGCTCCGGCGAGTTTACCCTTGAGGCCCTGGGCACGGCGCTCGATCTCCACTATGGACTTACCTAGACGGGAGACATATTCGGCCAGAGCAAAACCCAAGGTGATGGGTACTGCATGCTGGCCGTGGGTACGGCCCACCTGAGGACTTGCTGCTTCTTGTTCAACAAAGGTGCACAAGTGAAGTTCCAGATTCCGCAAGCGGGGAAGGAGGATCTCCCGGGTGAGCCCCTGCATACGGTAAGCCAAGGCCGTATCCAGGATATCCACACTGGTAGCCCCCAGATGCACCAAGGCCACTGTTTCCGGCGGAACCTTTCTCTTCAGCACCTGCACCAAGGCGCGGATGTTGTGTTTGGTCTTGGCTTCCTCGGCATACACTTCTGTACTGCTTACAGCGGCCCCGGCCTTTTCCAGAGCTGCTTTCAGCGCTGGGTTTAACCCGCCCCGCAGGGTGAGATGCGCAGATATGAGGGCAATTTCCGCCTTGATACAGGAGGCGATCACCGCGTCTTCGGAAATCCACGGCGCCAAGGCATCAAAGAGTTCCTGTTCTGAAAGAGCATACCGGTGATCCAGGGGAGATATATTACGAAAAATAGTACGGGCTTCCATACTCGAGTATGGCATAACAAACTCCAGCGGGTCAATAGAACGGGTGGCCATCCTGTAAGGGTAACCGGTTGTCGTAGATTGTGCTGTGGCGCAGTTCGGCTTTGGGATTCCTCGGTAATAGGGGGAGAAGCCTTTATGGGTCAAGAAGAGGGGATACCAGTACCGGGGACCCGGCGATTCCTCGGAATAGACCGCAGGCCCCAGAGATCTAACCAAACTCACCGGCGGTCCTTATAGGTCAGTGAAATAGAAGATCCGGCTCAAAAAATCCCGGCTTCCCCACAAAGGGTCCCATGCCCTTACTATTACTCCCTGCTTCAAGATTCCCTTCCTCCTCATTCCGATGCTCGGTTAAATACTTCCTTAAGCGGGGCGCTCTTCATTTCGTCAATTACCCGGCTTAAAAGCCAAACCAGATGATACTCGGAAATGAGTTCATCCGGGCTTGGCGGAAGGAGGTAGGGTATCTGGTCATTTGTTCCTTCGGCTCAGGCGACCTTAAACCGGGAAACTTCACCCATAAGCGCCTCAATCTGTTTCTGGTTTTCTAGGCTTATGTCATTGACCCGGTTCACCGCTTTGTCTATCTGTTCTGCTCTAGAAGCCATCTCCTGCATACCATCCCCGATCTCCGCAGTGATCCGTTCCAAGGTCTTACTCTCCTCTATCACTTCACGGCTTCCCCCTCGCATCTTTTGCGCACTCCCTTTCACTTCCCCGGTGATCCCGTTCAAGCTCCCTATGGACTCAAGGATGGCTTTGCTCCCTATCCCCTGCTCTTCCATGGCCTTGCGGATATTCGTCTCTTGATCCGTTACCGTCTGTACCCCCTCACTTATGGCCTTGAAGTGTAACTGCGCTTCATGGGTTGATACGGTTATCTTGTCGATGGACCCTTTTATCTTAGTCAACACCTCGCTTATGGTCTTTGATTGTTCACTGGAAGACTCCGCTAGTTTCCGTATCTCTTCTGCCACCACGGCAAAGCCCTTCCCCGCCTCTCCTGCATGGGCCGCCTCTATGGCCGCATTCATACTTAACAGGTTGGTCTGGCTTGCGATATTTTCCATCACCCCGTTTATCTCCAAGAGTCCTGCGGATTCCCGCTCTATCTCCTGAATATCCATGGACACTTCCTGTAAACTATTACGCCCGACTTCAGAGGCCTGTGCAAGTTTGGTTACGTTCTCCTCATTTTTTACCAGGGTCTGGGTTACGCTTTGGATATTCACCAGCATTTCTTCCACTGCCGAGGAGGATTGGCTTACA
>JAITAI010000233.1 GCA_031284195.1 Treponema sp. | reverse complement strand
GCGCTCCCTTTGCAGGGGTCTTGAACCCTAGGGGCGCTATGGTATACTGAGACCTGCGCAAAGGGCGCCTCCTGATGAGGCGCTTAATAAGGTAAAGAAGCAAGAGGAAGGAGAAAACTATGCAAAAGATTCCGGTTGGGGTGCTGGGAGCCACAGGTATGGTGGGGCAGCAGTACATTGCGCTTTTGGCCCAACACCCTTGGTTTGAGGTGCGGTATGTGGCAGCGTCTCCCCGAAACGCAGGTAAGACATACCGGGACGGGATGGCTGGCCGCTGGCAGCTTGCCGCAGCTTGGGGGCCGGGGGTGGGGGACCTGATTCTGGAAGATGCCAATGAGGTCGCTGCTGCGGTAACCGCTGCACAGCAGGGGAGGCTTAAGTTTGTATTTTCCGCTCTGGAAATGGGAAAGGATGCCATGCTCAGCTTGGAGGAAGCCTACGCAGCCCAGGGAATCCCGGTGCTTTCCAATGCCTCAGCCCACCGCTGGACATCGGATGTGCCTATGCTTATCGCAGAAGTGAACCCCCTGCATACGGATATCATCCCCATCCAGCAAAAGGCCCGGGGCTGGAACCAGGGTTTCATCGCGGTAAAGCCGAACTGTTCCATTCAAAGTTACATGACCCCCCTCTACGCCTTGCTCAAGGCAGGCTACGAGGTAAACCGTCTTTTTGTTACCACTTTGCAGGCGGTCTCCGGCGCAGGTTATCCCGGAGTACCCAGCCTGGACATCATCGACAATGTGGTTCCCTACATCGGCGGTGAAGAGGATAAATCCGAGTTAGAACCGCTAAAGATCCTAGGGATGATTCGTAATGGACAGATCGAACCTGCTTCCACACCGAAAATCAGCGCCCACTGTAACCGGGTGCCGGTGGTGAACGGCCACACTGCCTGCGTTAGCCTGGAATTCGGGGCCAAGAAGCCTTCTATCGAGGAGGTGAAGGCTATCTGGAACGGCTTTTCCGGTCTGCCTCAGGAATTGGACTTCCCTATGGCCCCGAAACAGCCTATCATTCTCCGGGAAGAAGCGAACCGGCCCCAGCCCCGGAAAGACCGGGATGCGGACAAGGCCATGGCCGTCACCCTCGGCAGGATCCGGCCCTGCTCCATCTTTGACCTGCGCTTTGTGGGACTTTCCCACAACACCATCCGAGGCGCTGCAGGGGGAGGCGTCTTGAACGCGGAATTGCTCAAATCCCAAGGGTATCTGGGATGACGGGTAAACCGCATAAGTCCTTTCCCTTGAGTAAGGCCCAGCTTGAAACCCTGGCGCAGCAGTATCCTACCCCTTTCTATCTCTATGATGAGGCAGGGATACGGCAAAACGCCCGGGCTATACGCCAGGCCTTTTCGATTTTTCCCCTATTCCAGGAGCATTACGCGGTTAAGGCCCTGCCCAACCCATTCATCCTGAAAATCCTTGCGGAAGAGGGCTTTGGCGCGGACTGTTCGAGCCTCCCGGAACTGCTCCTTGCAGAAAAGGCGGGGATTCGAGGAGAGGAGGTGATGTTCACCTCCAATGAGACCCCGGCACAGGAATACCAGATCGCCTTGGACATGGGCGCGGTCATCAATCTGGATGATTTCACCCATATTGCCTTTCTTGAACAAAAGGCCCGGATACCTGCGCTCATCTCCTGCCGTTACAACCCCGGTCCCCTCAAAGGGGGCAACGCCATTATCGGGAAGCCTGAAGAGGCCAAGTACGGCTTTACCCGGGAACAGATCCTTCAGGCCTTCCCCTTGCTGCGGGATAAGGGGGCCCGGCGCTTTGCCCTGCACACCATGGTGGCCTCTAACGAACGTACGGTTGAATATCATATCGAGACCGCTCGGATCCTCTTTGAACTGGCCGTGGAATTGCAGGTAAAAACCGGTATCCGCCTGGAATTCGTGAACCTGGGAGGCGGGGTGGGGATTCCCTATACCCTGGAACAGGAGCCTTTAGACTACGAATACCTGGCAGCAGGTATCAGAAAAGCCTACGATGCTATCATTCTTCCTGCAGGGCTGGATCCTTTAGGGATCCACACCGAATGGGCCCGGGTGGTAACCGGTCCATACGGGTGGCTGGTGGCCCGGGCCATTCACTGCAAGCACATATACCGGGAATACATTGGGCTGGATGCGTGTATGGCGGATCTCATGCGCCCTGCCCTGTACGGGGCCTATCATCACATCACCATACCCGGTAAAGAGGATGTTCCTTGTACCGAAACCTACGACATCGTGGGAAGCCTCTGTGAAAACAACGATAAATTTGCGGTTCAGCGGAGCCTCCCCAAGATTGCGGTAGGTGAATCCTCAGGCGACTTCGTGGTCATCCACGATGCAGGGGCTCACGGCAGGGCTATGGGCTTTAACTACAACGGGAAACTCCGCTGCGGGGAACTGCTCTTGGGTTCTGATGGGTCCCTTACCCTGATCCGGCGGAAGGAAACCCTAGAGGACTACTTTGCCACCTTACCTTCAAGCCCGGTTCCTATTCTCAAGGCAATAGGAGAGGCGGAGCAGCGTGGTATATAGAACCAAGGGTTCATCTTGGAAGGGGTGAACCTATTGCATGGATACTGCAGTGGTACAGACCGGTTTAAGAAGGGCCTGTCTTTTTTTCCCGTTCCTGTTTGGCCGCTGTTTTAATCATGGCTTTTATCGGGGTAAGCATCGGTTCGGGCAAAACCGGCAAATCATCCAGAATATCCCGTAATTTGAAATATTTGGTCATTCCCCCTTGTTTACCCCTCTTTCCGGTTACCAAGTATTCTACGGTAACATTCAGAGCTGAGGCGATTTTAACCGCTGCATCCGCAGGGGGCATAGAAGCTCGCCTCCCCAGATAACAATCCAGGGTCGCTTTGGGTATAGCCGTTTTTGCACTCAATTCTTTTACCGTTAAATCTTGATAATCCAGTTCGTCCCGTAAATTCTGTTTGAAATCCGATGACATATTCTGACCATACCGTAATGGTATTATCTTTTGATCGTTAATATTGATATTGTATTATATATTAATATTTAATACTGCAATTGCATTATTAGGGGTAATCCGCAGAAGATGCTCAGGGACTTTGGATTCCGGGATCAGAGACCGACTCCGGTATAGCCCCATGATGCGGTTACGACCTAGGGGTTTACCCCGTGCCAGATGCTTGGACAGTAATGGGATAGGAGCGGTTTAAGGGTTTGTCTTTTCTCTCGTTTCTGTTTAGCCGCAGTTTTAATCATGATCCCTATCGGATTTTGCCATCTTGATTTGGTTACCCCTGTTTCTGGTTACCAAGTACTCCACTAAAACATCCAAGGCCGAGGCGATTGTAACCGCCCCATCCGTGAAGGGGTAAGGTCATGTACTATCGTTTATAAGACCTTTGAATACCCTTCCGCAGTACAGGGCTGATGCGGTTACACCTTAGGCCCCCTGCTATTCCCCAGCAGATGGTTTCTGAGACAGGAGTATATAAAGGTGCTGACCAGGGATTATTTCCCATGCACCGCTTCACCAGAAATGAGAATCAGTTCATCTATTTTAAGATACAAACAATTTTTGAATGATACTTCTATACTCCATGAGTAGTATAGATAACTTTTAATATAAGTTATATCCGGCATAATGCGTTAATGTTGTTGCGGCACATAACCCTTTTATCCGGTATCAAAGATTCGCAGTAAAACGCACGGCTGGACCATCCAGAGGAGTAGGGTCTACAGGGGATGTTAAACACAAAACGTAAAACCCTATAAAAGCTGGCATGAAAGGAATCACTGAAGTGGACGCAGAATGGGACGTTAAGAAGGACCGATCTTCTTCTCCCGTTCCTGTTTTGCTGCGGCTTTTATCATGATCCGTATCGGCGTAAGGATATGATCCGGCAGAACCTGTAAATCATTTAGGATATCGTGAAATTGAAAATATCGTGCCTCGGATTGATTACCCATGGTTCCAGTTACCAAGTACTCCACGGTAACATCTAGGGCTGCGGCGATCTTGACCGCCACGTCTGCAGGAGGCATGGACTTTTTACCAGATAAATAATGATTCAAGGTATGAATATTAATGCCGGCCTTGGCAGCCAGTTGTTTTACAATAAGCCCCTGGTAATCTAATTCACTTCGTAAATTTTCAGCAAAGTCCATATAGATATATTAGCCAAATTTGCTTATGGGACGCTTGACTTTAATCAATAATGGTGTATATTATATATAAAATAATCATATATGATTATTAAGATGATATATCCAGCATGAGGCTTAATGCTGTTGCAGCGCATAAGCCTTATCTGGTGTCAAAAACTCCAAGCAGAGGCGCAAGGTTGGAGCGCCAGGGGTAAGGTCTACATTTCATGGCAAACACCAGGCGTATAGCCAAAAATACCCTAATGCTCTACTTCCGGCAGATTCTCATCATGCTGGTGAGCCTGTATACGGTACGGGCGGTACTTGAGACCCTAGGGGCAGAGGATTACGGGATTAATAACCTGGTTGCTGGGGTAGTTACCATGTTCGGATTTTTATCTAGTTCCATGGCAACCGCGTCGCAACGGTATTTTGCCTTTGAGCTTGGCCGGGGTAATTATGAGCAGTTACAAAAGACTTTCAGCCTGAGTTTTCTCGTTTATATAGTGATCGCAACAGCGGTTTTACTGCTGGCGGAAACAATCGGACTATGGTTTATAAACAATAAACTGATCATACCCCAGGATCGCATGGAAGCAGCGCACTGGATATATCAATGTTCCATTATATCCTTCCTGTTTACCATCCTGGTTACCCCTTTTATGGCGGCAATCATCGCCCATGAGGATATGAACATTTATGCCACGGTCTCAATTGTAGAGGCGGTATTAAAGCTGGGGATTGTTTTTTTATTGAAAATTATTGCACTGGATAAATTGCAGCTATACGGAATACTGCTTTGCGTGGTTACAATTATAAATACCGGGATTTATAGAAGTATTTGTAAGCATAAGTATCAGGAATGTAGGTTCCGCTTTTACTGGAATAAAGGTCTATTTAACGAGCTAATCAGTTATACCGGGTGGAATTTATTTGGGTCGCTTGCTGGAATCTTTAAAAATCAGGGGGTAAATATTCTTTTAAACCAGTTTTTTAATCCTCTGGTGATTACATCCCGTGGAATTGCCTCAACCGTTAATACCGCGGTGGTAAGTTTTTCTCAAAATTTCAGTACTGCCTTACGGCCGCAAATTATTAAAAATTATGCCAGTGGTTATAAGGACGAATTCATGCTATGGATGTCTCGCGGATCAAAAGCTACTTATTTTTTAATGTATCTATTCATCTTGCCCCTGCTCCTTGAAATGTCCACTGTCCTTTCGTTATGGATTAAGAATGTACCAGAATACACGGTAATATTTACGAGGCTGATTTTGATAGATGCACTGATTGATTCTATAAGTTTTACAATAGTAACTTCTGTACAGGCAATAGGCAGAATCAGATTATATCAATCTGTTGTTGGCGGTATTTTGCTATTAAATGTGCCGTTATCGTGGATTGTTTTATTTATGGGATATCCGCCATATTCTGTAATGATTGTAGGTATTTGTTTGACTTTTATGGCATTTATTCTCCGGTTATTAATAATGCGGATACTAATAGATTTTTCTATCCTTCAATTTCTTAAGGAAATTTTATTACCGGTTTGCGAGGTATCAGTATTATCCATGATATTACCTATAATTTTTCATGTTAATTTGAGACAAGACTTGTTTAGATTTTTTTTAGTAGTAGGAATCAGTATAGTATCGATATGTGGGAGTGTATATCTTTTAGGATTAACTAGTATTGAACGGTATAAAATAATAAC
>JAITAI010000232.1 GCA_031284195.1 Treponema sp. | reverse complement strand
AACCCTTCCCGTACACGAGGACTCCCATACCGGCGGTACTGCCGCACGAGGATCTTCCGGATGAGACGCATCGGCCGCACAGCGACACCCCCTGCTTCGCCCACTGGTAAGAGGCGTTGCTTGACACCCCCAAAAGCCCGGCTTTCTCCCTGATCGCGTGCTTCATCTGGTTTTCTTTCATGAATCGGTACGCCATCACTGGGGGGCTCCCGGCGCGAAGATGACTCGAACTAAAGTTCGGTTGCTTTTTTAGGATTTCGTTGGCCTCCTTCAGCGTCTTGTTCTCTTTCCGCAGCCGGGTCAGTGCGGACTAAAGTCCGACTCATTCCTTGGCCTCCCGTGTCCGGAAGGCCTTCCCTTCCGGCTTCCCGTGACTGTTTCATCCACTTATGCTGTACGCTGTCTCTGATACCCAAGTCCTGGGCAACCGGTTTCTCATGTTTCTCGGTCAGAGCTATCGCCTTGGCTTTACATTCCTTCGTGTACACACGCCGTTCTTTACTGTTCTTTCCCATCTTTTTCTCTCCTTACCTGGTAATACCCCCTTATCTATCTGTCTACCTGATGGGGTAAAGTCCAGTACCTCACACCAAGACGGGTGGGTAACCCTCAGCAAGGCGGGTGTGTACCTCACACTAAGACAGGTAGGTGCCTCACACCAAGACGGGTGGGCGACCCTCAGCAAGGTTGATGTGTACTTCACACCAAGGTAGGTAAGCGACCCCCAGCAAGGTGGATATACGCCTCACACTAAAGCGAATGCGCGGCTCTCAGCAAGGTTGACATTTCCCGCTAAGGTTTTTGTATGAACGCCAAGGCTATTGTGAACCTCCTACGCCCTTCCTTATAGCTGCTTTCGCAGAAAATCCAGCGCCTCCACTGCCAAAGGAGGGCAGCCCGGGATAGATGCGGTGAATCCTCTGGTACAGTTTCCCACCCCCAGGGCGCCTCTTTTTCCCTTAAACCCTTGGCCTATACCAATAGGGCCAGGGAGGTGCTGGCGTTCACCCTCACTCATGCGGGAAAGGGCAAAGACCAGAGCCGCATAACAGGCGCTGCAAGCCCGATCCTCCTGGATGAAAGGGGCAAGTTGCTTGACCTTCAGCCCCGGCTGGGGTAGGTTCCACGATGCAGGGGCAGGTGCGGAAAGCTCCTGAATCCGGGCGCTGCTGAGATCCGCAGTACCAATCCCCAGGTGTTCCGCCATACCCAGGTAGGGTATCTCCCCTGGGGTATACCCTAATTGAGACGCTGCCCAGGCATCGATGAGCACTGGGTCAAAGGCCGCAGCCATACGCCCTGCAGGAACCGGATTGCCCCCTTCCTCAAAATCCAGGTCCCCGCAGATGCCGTCCACCAGGATAAAATCATTGCGGATCCGGGTGTTGAGGTGGGCTATGGGCTTGTGGAGACCCAAGGTATGAAACCGCCGCTTTTCCTGGTTGGGGATGAGGCCCTTGTTGTTTTTAAGGGCGCAGGTCAAGCGGGTCTGGCAATGGCCCTTCAAGACCGGCAGGTTAATCATAAAATCCACGGCAAAGGCACTGTCGCAAATGGCCAGGTCCATTCCCCGGCAATCATAGGTTCGGCTGCGGTCCTGCTGGGTATCTCTGAGGATGACCCCGGTATCGGCTGCGAGCTTCCGGTACCCGCACCGAGTGAAGGCCTCCTCTGTTCGTTCCCCCACCCAAGAACCTTCCAGGATCGTAAGATGGGTAAAGCCCTGGTGCTGCAAATACGCGATAAGTCCCCGGACTATCTCAGGGTGGGTGGTGGCCCCTTCAGCAGCAGGCCGGGCAAGTACCAGGTTCGGCTTGAGCCCCACTGATTTATGCCGGTCCCCGATCCGTTCCGCTAGCCCTGCTGCTTCTGCCAGGTGAAACGCCATGGCTTCCAGATTATCCCCATAGATCACCAGGATTTCATTGCGTGCTCTTTGCCCCTGTTGTACCGGATGTTCCATCCTTTCCATAGGAACCCTCCTCTGTTTGTGCTGACTCCGGCAGGGTAACCGTCAACTCCAGAACCCGGTGGTGGACCACTTTTGAAACCGTGATAAGCAGATCCTGCACCCGACAGCGCTCCCCTTCCCGGGGGACCCCCCCTAGTTGTTCAATTACCCAGTTGCCCACGGTTGTATGCCGGTGATAGGGATCATCCCCGGTAGTTGCTTTGGCTTTTTCATCCCCTTCCTGGGGCTGGCGCAAAGCTGGACCAGTAAGGGCAAAGAAGTCAAACAACGTTTCCAGGCTCGTATTGCCCAATACCGTATAGGTCCGGGAATTCACCGGACTTATGGGGTTGACCACTTCATCGTGTTCGTCCCAAATCTCACCGACTAATTCTTCAATAATATCTTCTATGGTAATAATCCCCATGGTTCCCCCGAATTCGTCTACCAACACCGCCATGTGGGATTTTTTCGATTGTAAGGTTTTAAGGAGCTTTGAAATCTTTATGGACTGGGTGATAAAGACCACAGGCTTGATGATGCTTTCCAGGGGCTGCTTTTGGCCTATAACCTGGTGATGAAAATCCTTTAAGAGCATAACCCCGGTGATGTTATCAATCGAATCCTCATACACCGGCAGCCGGGAATAGCCGGTATCGCAGAATGCCCGGTCAATACCCTCCACTGATTCGGATACGGATACGGCCACCACGTCAACCCGGGGAGTAAAAATATCATGGGCCGTAATATCATCAAACTCAATGGCCTGGCGGATCATATCTTCTTCCCCGGCATTGATGCCCCCTTCCTGGCGCACTTCCTCCACAAAGGTTAAGAGTTCCGCTTCGGTAACCCCCCGGTTCCCCTGGATCCTAAACAGCTTGAGAATACCTCTTTTCCAGGCGCTGGTCAGCCGATTGACCGGGGAGAGGATGAAGATCAACGCGCTCAAAAGAGGAGCGGAAAACATGGCGAACCCTTCAGGGGCTTCCTTGGCAAGGGTCTTGGGGGATATTTCTCCCACTATAAGCACTGCCAAAGTCATCACCACCGTGGCCAGACTTACCCCCATATTGCCAAAAAAGCCGACAAACAAGAGGGTCGCCAGAGCCGAGGAGGCGATGTTGACGATATTATTCCCAATAAGCACCGTAGACAGGAGTTTATCGTACTGTTCTGTCAAGGTAAGCGCCAAGGCAGCCCGTTTATGCCCTTGGGCAGCCAGGTTTTTCAGTTTAATCCGGTTTACTGAGGAAAAGGCGGTTTCACTGGCAGAGAAGAACGCCGAACAGAGGAGCAATCCACCCAGCCCAAGGATACTCCCCACGGTAGAAGGCATGGTTTCTACTGCTCATGGGGCCTAGCCCGGTAGGGCTGCCGAGGAAGGTCAGGTAAGACGCTTGCCCAATACGCTGATTTTGCCTGTGTTTTTACCATAGGTTATTAGCATACCCTGGGGAGCGCCTTAAATCAAGGAGGGGACAAAACCCCACAGGGGGGCTTCCTGGCACTGTCAACAAGTTAAGAATTCCTGTAAAACACGAACCCCACGAACTGGTAGTTAGAAAGGACAGCTAGGAACCACCAGTTCATGTTGTTCGTGATGGTTGGTGTGGTTCGTGGTCAACATTGCTTAAGTAAACGCAGATGGTGGGACAGGCTGTCCCCTCTGTCCATAATGGCCTATCCACAAGGGGAAAAAGCGCGGTCTATTTTTACCCATGAAAACGCCCTTGCTGCCGAAGGTGCTTACCAAGAAGAGAACTCCCGATAGAGACGATTCTAAAGGTTTCAACTGCTTAATTCGCTAGAACCAGCAGGTTGGATTCGATGAAGTTCAATAACCGGGCCTGTACTAGATCTTCTACGGGATAGAGAGAGGCCAGGTACGTTTTCCAATGGTCTACGGCTATAAACACATGTTTCCGCTCCAGGGGGAGCCGCTTCCCCATAAGCAGGGCTTCACTGTTCTTATCATGGATCACCCGATCCCCGACAAAGACAATCCGTATATCGGTGAGCACGTTCTTTTGATTTCGCAAGATAAGGACCATAACTTCACTTCCTGCACTGGTTTCCTGAGACTTATATTTGGTATACGCCGAATAGGTCCACTGGTCCAGGGGTATGCGGATCCGGGTTAAGAGTTCCTGCTGGCCCAAGGAGAGAGAACCTTCGGAGGAATAAAACCGGGAGGTAGCAATCCATCGGGCTGCCGAGGCATTACGTAATTCATAATGGGCGTCCAAGGCTATCATCGGCGCAGTGGCATTCAATCGACAGGCAGGGGTACAGATATTTCCCCCAATAGTGGCCAGATTGCGGATTTGAGGCCCGGTAATACCCAGCAAACACTGGGTCAGTACTTCAGGAACGATTTTTCCCAGGTTGATAAGGTCATTTAATTTAACCATGGCCCCGATTTCAAGGTACCGTTCAGTCCGGGTGATGCGGTGCAGCTCTTCCAGCCGGTTCAGGGAGAGGATGTTCCGGGGAAAAACCGGTACATGCCGAGCCTGACCCCGGAGGAATTGGGTTCCTCCGGCAAAGAGAAGGGCATCGGGGACCTGCTTCCAGGTGCTGAAAAGCTCCTGAAAACTCGTGGGGAACCATACCTGATTAAGCGCGGCGTCCATATAATCTCCGTTGCCGAATATCCGCTATGGCTAAGACCGCGGCAACCAGGCTTTCCGGTTCAGTACAGCGGCATCGTATCCCCCGCAGTTCTGCCAGGATCTCGTTTCGGGAACTGGGTCGGGGCTTCTTGGTCAGGATAGCTTCCATCGTTAAGATTTTTCCACTGTCGCAGTATCCGCAAGTTACCACTCCCGCAGCGGCAAACCCTTTGATGATGTCCTTATAAGCATCGGTCTTTGCAAAGCCTTCAAGGGTGATAATGGTACTATCCTGGACCCGAAAGGCCGGGATCAGGCAGGATTTAGTCACGGTACGGTTAAAAATGACCGAGCAAGCCCCGCAGCCTCCGGTTAAACAACCGGCTTTCGCTCCTATAAGGGAGAACCGTTCCCGTACTAGGTCGATGAGCCTGGTATCAGGAGCGGTTTGGACCGTTACGTTTTCGTGATTGAGGGTGAATCCTATGGTCATAGGGCCGCCTCTTTTTTTCGTTGGTTTTCCACTTCCCAGATTGCCTGCGCGCCGAGGGGAATGGTTTCAAAGGGATGATCCATGGCCTGAGAAACCGCCTGGACATACGCAGCAGGAATTGAACTAAAGGGTAATTCCCCGATACCCTTGGGTTCACTCGTATTTTGCCCGATAAAATCCACCTGTATGAGGGGTATATCTTCCAGGTCTGGAATACCATAGGTATAAAACGAAGGTTCAGGGATCTTCCCTTTGGTGTAGAAGAGCTGTTCTTGAGCAGCCCATCCCAGAGCCTGGATCGCCCCGGTGCTCAAGGCGAGACGGGCCTGCTTTTCCGAAAGAACCCTGCCTCCTGCTATCCCCAGCCATATCCCCCGGATCTTGGGGGTATACGCTATCGGATCTATGGCCACTTCCACCACTGCAACCCCCCATCCAAGCCGGGCAAGGGCATGTTCGTCATAAAGCCGGGTAAGGGGAACTGATACGTTCCCCTCCCAGGGTACTTTAAGGGATGGCTGATATGATTGGCGCACGGTAATCGGCAGGGGATCCTGGAACCGCTGTTTCTGTATGGCTTGACAGGCAGTTTCCAGCAGGGGGGTGAGCTCCGTACTATACCGGGAATTGCTTGCAGGTCCGGCATCAGGGACATCTTCGGCAGTACCGGTATGGATCCGAATATGTTCTTCTTCAATCGACAAAATCTCCCCTGCGATCTTCCGCCAGAGCTGAGCACATGTATCAGTACAGGAGGTGATGCGTATTTCCAGGGTCTCTGCTTTTTCCAAGGTTACTTCCAGACCATAGGAAGCCCCATCCTGAGGGGGATACAAGAAACCGCTGCCCTGATACGCCAGGGCGATACCTATCCCCCGAAGGCTCTCGTCTTTTACCGCCCAGGAAGTTCCGTGGCGATGGCTGCGGAGCAGCTCATAGGCGGCCCATTTCCGGTAATAATCGCTTTTGGCTGCGGTCATATCAATAAGCAGTTCCACCACCCCAGCTTTGACCGGAACCCCAATGGCTAGGGCCCTATGCTTGGGGAATATATGCTGTTTCCGCCAGGCTGCTGGATCCTGATGCAAGGCGTCGGCAATGCGGGAAACCTGCCGTTCTATGGCAAAGAAACCCTGAGATAAGCCAAACCCTGCAAAGGGACCTTGCGGGGGAATGTTCGTGGTAAGGGCCTTTCCTTTGAGGGTAATCAGGGGTATCCTATAAGCCCCTAAACTGCCGAGACAGGTCCTATCCAGGATTTCATCGGTAAATACCCCCTGGGCGCCCAGGTCGGCTTGTAGGGTGATCTCGGTTTCCAGAATTTCCCCGGTTTTTCCTAAGGCGCTGTGCATAGCGATCACCGTGCGGTGACGTTTTGGAGAATACCGGAAGTCCTCTTCCCTGGTTAATATCAGCTTTACTGGCTTGCCGGTGATGTAGGCCCCAAGCGCCGCTTGACAGGCAATAAGGGAGGAGTACCACAATTTCCCGTCTAAATGTACCCCTAGTGCGGTAACTTCCACGGTTACCGCATCCAAAGGGACCTGGAGTACCTGGGATACCGACCGTTTAACGTGAAAGGGCCATTGCGTAGGGGTATGAATCACCACCTGCTGAGTAGAACCCCTTTCCCCGGTGTACACTGCCACTGCACCCTGGGGATCTGTATACCAGTGTTCCTGAATCCCGGTTTGATAGGTTCCTTGTATGATCCTATGGGGAATACCCTCTGAGGGCGTTTCCGATTGAGGAACATCCTGGGGACTTGGGATACTCAAGGTCCGTTGCGCTAAGACCCCCTCAGAAGCAGGCAGATCCTCAAAAAAAACGGGCTTATCCTCATCCGCAATAACCCTGCACTGGGCAGCGTATTCTTGGAGTTTACCCATATCAGATCCCACCAAGAGGGCCACCGGTTCACCTATATACGAAAGGGTCTCTGCCGCAAGGATGGGTACGGAGAACTCATCCAGGTGATTAGTACCGGGAATATCCTTGCTTTGGATGAGGGTATAACCGAAAGGCAGGTGAGGACATTCAAGGCCCTTGAAACGCCCTTTGGCAATAGGAGCGCGTATGGTTAGGGCCCATAAACTACCCGGTATCATCATATCATCTACAAACACCACGTTTTACCTTACTTAACTCATAAGCTGCACCCGAAACGCCTTGGGAGGCTTGGGTCAATCTCTCTACCCTGCCTCTCAGATAAACTTCCGGGGGATTGGGGGCCGCCTCCATATACAATTACAACTGTAACCATTCGGCTTTTTTAAAGCAAAAGATGAGGACCCGTCCTCGCCTTTTCTACCTGTTCATCCTGCCCCATCTGCTGAACGCTTTAGGCGCAACTGTGTTCCTGGGCGATGGTTTTGACTACCTGAATCACCCGCTCAACCTGGGCGTCTTGCATCCCCGGCCATAGCGGAAGGGAAATAACCCGCTGAAAATTCCCCATAGATTCAGGGAGATCCGCTTCTCTAAGGCCATACCGATCCCGGTAATAGGGCATGCTATGAAGGGGAATGAAATGCACCGAAACCCCCACTCCAGCAGCCTGGATCTTTTCGATAAAGGCATCCCGGGTAATAGAGAGCCTTTCCAGATTGAGCCTTAAGGGGTACAGGTGCCGGGCATCCCCCGGACCGGTAGGAGGCAGGGAAAAATGAACCTCATCCTGAAAGGCAGCGTCATAGGCAGCGGCAATTTTCTTCCGCATTTCCAGCAATTCCCATGCCCGTGTCAATTGAACCCTGCCCAAGGCGGCTAAGAGGTCCGGCATATTGTATTTATACCCTGCGGCTACTACCGCATAGTACCAGGAAGCCTGAGTATCAGTGTAGCGATTCCACACGCTCCGGTCTATGCCGTGGGAGCGCATGAGGGCGATCCGGCTGGCGATCTCCGGATCCCGGCTTACCACCATGCCCCCTTCTCCGGTAGTAAGGGTTTTGGTAGCGTAAAACGAAAATACCCCCAGGTCGCCTATGGTTCCTGCCCACGTGCCGTTGCTTAGTTGAGAGGGGAAAGCGTGGGCCGCATCTTCAATCACTTTGAGACCGTACCGGCGGGCAATATCCATGATGGCATCCATAGCACAGGGAAGACCGCCGTAATGAACCGGGATCACAGCCTTGGGAACACCCCGGGGACCAAAGCTCCCCGGGCTATGGGGTTTTGGATAGGCCGCTTCTCCCCTACTCAACTGCGCTAAGGTTGCTTCCAGAGCCTTTGGGTCTATATGAAAAGTGCTGGGGGCAGTATCCACAAAGACCACTTCCCCATGAAGGTAGCGGACCACTTCGGCAGTAGAGACAAAGGTATAGGCCGGAACCAGCACCAGGTCCCCGGCGCCGATTCCGCAGGCTTCCAGGGCAAGGTGCAGCCCGCTGGTGGCAGAATTGACAGTAAGACTCCGCAGTATCGGGGACGTTTCGTTGGAACCTTCAAGAAACCGGGTGAATTCCGCTTCAAAAGCAAGGGCCTCCTGGCCTGTAGTGAGCCAGCCGGATCTGAGGACCCGCAAGACCGCTGCTTCTTCTTCAGGGCCGATAAAGGGCCGGGCAAAAGGAATAGCCTTATCTTTGCACATACGTAGGAATAGCCTCCTGGAGGATAGTTCGCATCCGCTGAAGATCCCGGTACGCTTCCGGGTTTTCCGGATCAAAACAGCAGATAGGTCGCAGGCGCTCCATCAGTTCCTGAATATCCCCTTCTTGGGACGTTTTCCGTTCCACCTTGAGGATCCGGTTGAATTCGGTATGACGAGGCAGTTCATCATCCCCCCAGAGTTTTTCCCCCAGCCGTTCTCCTGGACGGAGCCCTACATATTCGATCTTGATGTCCTCTTCCGGTTCAAAGCCGTAGAACCGGATCATCTGCTCTGCCATATCCCGGATCCGTACTGGTTCCCCCATGTCCAGGAGGTAGAGGTTCCCGTTTTCCCCCACGCCTCCGGCTTTGAGGACCAGAGAACAGGCTTCAGGGATGGTCATAAACCAGCGGCGCATCTCTGGGTGGGTTACGGTTACGGGCCCTCCCTTTTCAATCTGCTGCTGGAAGAGGGGCATGATGGACCCCCGGGAACCGAGCACATTACCGAATCGAACCACCATGAAATGAAGCCCCGCTGCACCGGAAGGCTCATAGGAGGTGGTTTCTTGGGCTGCTTCAGCGAGGACTAAGCGTTCACAGAGGTACTTGGATACCCCGTAAATCGATACCGGTTCCACGGCCTTGTCAGTGGTGATGTGGACAAAACGCTGTACCCGCTGTTTCCGGGCTGCTGCTATGAGGTGGGCCGTCCCAAAGAGGTTGTTTTCTATGGCTGCCACGGGGTTTTCTTCCATCATGGGGACATGCTTATAAGCAGCGGTATGGAAAATTACATCCACCTTGAGGCGTTCCAGGATGTAATCCATATACGCCTTGTCCTTGAGTTCCCCGATGATGGGTATCAAGGTCGCCTTTTCTCCCACACCCTCTTCTTGGAGAAGCCGGAGTTCCCGGTCAATTTCATAGATGCTATTCTCCCCGTGGCCAAAGAGGTAAAGCCGGGCTGCACCTCCGGAAAGGAGCTGCCGGCATAGTTCGCTTCCGATGGAGCCCCCGGCGCCGGTAACCAGGACCCGTTTTCCCCGAAGATAGGCCAGGCTTTCTTTCAGGTTTACCGTTACAGGGGTGCGGCCTAAAAGGTCCTGAGGATCGATGGAACGGGTCTGAATGAGATGGGCATCCCCTTCGAGGATCTGGGAAATCCCCGGCAAGATCCGGATTCGTTGGAAACCGGCCTGCTTGAGGGTCTGGTAGATCTCCTGGAGGTATTCTCGGGAAGCACTGGGGATGGCGATGATGGCTTCATCTGCTCCTTTCATCCGCAAAAGCCGGGCTACATCCCGGATCGGTCCCAGTACCGGGATACCGTCGATTTTCCGGCCTATCTTTTCTGGATCATCGTCCAGGAAAGCCACCACTTCACCGAAGATAGCCTTTACCTTGATTTCATGGGCTAAGGTCTGTCCTGCAAAACCTGCTCCGATGATGTATAAGCGCGGTGATTGCAGGGGAATTCTGTATTTTTCTGTCATAGGGTATTGTTTTGGCTCTCTTTCATGAGTACCTTGCGCTGAACCGCTTCCCTAGCTGTGAAACCTCAGTGGTTCCCTGCTGCCTCTGCAGCATCTATCATTTCAAAAGCCAAATCAATCGCAAAAGAATCCTCATAGAGATCCAGTTTAATCTTTGCCCTCCCTTTTCTTTTATCGACTTTTATGATCTTTCCCTCAAGTCCCATTAAGGGTCCTTCGGTAACCACAATCCGGGAATTTTCATCAAAGTAGACCTTGGATTTTCCCGCAATGGGGCCGACCTTTTTGATAAAATGGAGCACTACTTCCAGGTCCTTACCTGCCAGGGCAGTGATGTTTTGATTGGATCGCAAGAAGCGGTAAAATCCATCGGTTTTTCGGAAGGCCCAATGGTAGGTGAGGATATCTTCTGTATGCTCTAACTCAATGAAAATGTAACCGGGGAAAATAGCCGCATTGGAATGAATCAGGACCCCTTGCCGGCGAATATCCAGTTTTCGTTGAGGAAAATAGATGGGAATAGCCATCTCTGGATGGAGGGCGCGAAAGAGCTTGATGTATTTCTCTTCGGATCGGGTTTTAATTTGCAGCGCATAGTAATTCATAGGGTAAAATTATACGGGGGAAGGTTGAGGAAGACAAGCATAACAGAGACTACAGGCAGAACCCTTCGTTTCATACCAAAATAACCCCTGCCTGCATGGTACAAAACGCTGCGCTTTGGGTATACTGTAATAAAGCACACCATCGTAAAGGAAGACCTCGTATGATTACCCACCGGATTAACCCCCTCAATGATTATATGTTCCTTAAAATTATGGGTGAAAAAGGAGACGAGGAACAACTAGGGGCCTTTCTCAATGCGGTTTTAGAACGTCCCGAACAGGAGGCCCTCGTTTCAGTAGAGATACTGGAAAACAAGACCATTACTGCGGAGGTGATAGGGGATAAAACCAGCATTCTGGATGTCCGTGCCCGGACTAAGGGAGGGGAGCGGATAAATGTAGAAGTGCAGCTCCGTAATCTGGGGAACATGGACCGGCGGAGTCTGTTTTACTGGAGTCTAGAGTTTTCTCGGGGGCTTGAAGCGGGACAGAATTATAGGGAAGTACCGAAGGTGATAGCGATTACTATCGTGAATTACGAGTTTAAGGCAGAGGCTCCGGGGTTTCACCTGCGGTTTCATATTTGGGAAGATACCTGCCGGGTCCTTTTGACGGATGCCTTGGAGATACACTTTATTGACATGGTCAAATTCCGGCGGTTTCGAGAAAAGGATATACAACATAAGCCGTTACACCGGTGGTTAACCTGGCTTGACAAAGACAGTCCGGCAGGGGTTGTGGAGGAGGTACTCAAGATGGATCGGGGGATACAGAAGGCAGAAGAAAAGATGGGGTTTATTTCCCGGGATAAGGAGGCCTTACGGGCGTACCAGATGAGGGAACTGGCCTTGTCTGATTGGATCAGCGGGCTTAACCATGCCCGGGAGGAAGGGATACAAGAAGGCATGGTGAAAGGCCGGGAAGAAGGTATACGGGAAGGCGTAGTAAAAAAAGCCCTTGAAATTGCCCGGAATCTCAAGCGCATGGGGATACCGGGGGAGCAAATCGCCCATACTACCGGGCTTTCCCTTGAGGACATAGAACAGCTCTAGGGGTTTATGCCCGGTCTTATGCTCCGGTAGCTTTCCCCCAAAAGCCTATGGATGTATCCTGAACAGAAGGCAAACCCCGGTCCCCAGATTACCCATATTTTCACCTATATTAATGGGGGTCCATAGCATACAAGGGGAGTCCGGGAATTATGGGATGCAGGGTAATTCCTGTGATGCTTCATAGGGTTCTATACGTTATGGGTAGCGTCCTATGAAGCATCCTTAAGGTTCGCCGGAACACCGCCCAGGGGACAGCCTTCCCCCCGCCCTGGTGTGAGACACGATATAACGTTGCGTCGTGTCTCAATGTAAGGTTACGTCGTACCTCGACGAAGCATTGCATCGTGTCTCAACGTAACGCTGCGTCGTGTCTCAATGAAGTGTTGTGTCGTATCTCGACGGAACGCTGATATGAGGATAAGACCGGGAAAGATTTGAGACTGAAGACAAGATACCGGCGCAACAGGTACCTGTTCCTATACGCGCCGGGCAGGTTTACATGACGTTAGGGTTGAGCAAGAACTAAAGGAAATTCGTAGGTGA